>JAQGII010000460.1 GCA_028291305.1 Caulobacteraceae bacterium | reverse complement strand
CCGGACGAGGACCCTGCCCGCCAGGCGATGGAGCGGGCGGCGCTGGCGGAGGGCCGCCTCAGGGCCGCGATCGACGCCCTGCCCGAGGGGGTCGTGTTCCTCGACCCGGAGGGACGCTACATCCTCTGGAACCGGCGCTACGCCGAAATCTACCACCGCAGCGCCGACCTGTTCGCCCCCGGCCGCTACCTGGCCGACACCCTGGCCGTGGGGGTCGCCCGCGGCGACTATCCGGACGCGGTGGGGCGCGAGCGGGAATGGATCATCGACCGCCTGGCGATGATGGCCAATCCGGGCCGCCGCCACGAACAGAAGCTGTCGGACGGCCGCTGGATCCTGATCGAGGAGCGGCGCACGGCCGACGGCGGCCTGATCGGCATCCGCATCGACATCACCGAGCTCAAGGAGACGGCCGAACGGCTGAAACAGGCGGTGCTCGAGGCCGAGGAGGCCAACCGGGCCAAGAGCCAGTTCCTCAGCAACATGAGCCACGAGATCCGCACCCCGCTGAACGGCGTCCTCGGCCTGGCCCATGTGCTGGCGCGCACCCCGCTGGATCCGCAGCAGGCCAGGCTGGTGGGCACCATCATCGAATCGGCGGTATTGCTGGAGCGGCTGCTGTCGGACGTGCTGGACCTGTCGCGCATCGAGTCCGGCCGGCTGGAGGTCCGCGCGGAGGTGTTCCGGCTGGAGAACCTGATCGCCGAGACCGCCGCCAATTTCGAGCCGCAGGCCGCCGACAAGGGCCTGACCCTGACGGTGGACATCGCCCCCCACGCCCACGGGGCGGTGAGCGGCGATCCGGTGCGGCTGCGCCAGGTGGTCGGCAACCTCCTGAGCAATGCGGTGAAGTTCACCGCCCAGGGCGAGGTCACGCTCAAGGTGCGGCGGGACGACGACGAGTGGGCCAGGATCGAGGTGCTCGACTGCGGCATCGGCTTCGAGACGGCCCAGGCGGAACGCCTGTTCGACCGGTTCGTGCAGGCCGACGGCTCCATCACCCGCCGCTTCGGCGGCTCGGGCCTGGGCCTGTCGATCTGCCGCGAACTGACCGAGATGATGGGCGGGCAGATCGGCGCCAGCGGAGAGCCGGACCGGGGCGCGCGGTTCTGGATCAGGATCCCGCTGCCGAGGTCCGCGGCCAAGGTCGAGACGCCGGCTCCGGCGCAGGCGCCCAGGGCCCCGCGCATGGCCAGGGCCGGGTCGTCCGCGGCCGGCGGGGACGACCCTCCCGGCGCTTGATCCACACCTTTCGGCCCGGCGACCGACAAAACCGCGCCGCCGGCCGCAGCGGATCATGGTTAACTGCGCGGGGCTTCGACTCGCCCTGCGGCGGCGCTGCGCGGCCCCTGCGGACCGGCCCGGCGCAAGCCTTAACAACCGTCCTTGGGCGGAGCGGCTTATCAACCGATTCTTAACGAAAAAATCCCCGGCAAGCCCTATCTTCCCGTTGACGGTTTGGGCAAGCCGTGTCCCCATATATCGGGTGTTCGGGGGCGTCGCCCACAACATGTAGGGGGTAGGTTCGTAAATCGCGAATCTGCCGGGGCAGGGTTCGAAGGTTCGAAAATGGTTGGCGGCGAAGCGAAAAAGACGGTCGAGTCCCTCCAGGAGCACGGTCAGGTTCGCGCGGCTGAAAAGCCGCAGCTGCGCCTGGTCAGCAAGGTCGAGGTCGACCGGTCGCGCGACGATGTGCTGACCGATTTCGGCAAGACCACCCTGGAAGACCGCTATCTGCTGCCCGGCGAATCCTACCAGGACATGTTCGCCCGCGTGGCCACGGCCTACGCCGACGATTCCGAGCATGCTCAGCGCATCTACGACTACATCTCGCAGCTGTGGTTCATGCCCGCCACGCCGGTCCTGTCCAATGGCGGCGCCGAACGCGGCCTGCCCATCTCCTGCTTCCTCAACGCGGTGAACGACAGCCTCGACGGCATCGTCGGCGTGTGGAACGAGAACGTCGCCCTGGCGGCCAACGGCGGCGGCATCGGCACCTATTGGGGCGGGGTCCGCTCCATCGGCGAGAAGGTCAAGGGCCAGGGCCAGACCTCCGGCATCATCCCCTTCATCCGCGTGATGGACTCGCTGACCCTGGCCATCAGCCAGGGCTCGCTGCGCCGCGGCTCGGCCGCCGTCTACCTCGACATCCACCATCCGGAGATCGAGGAGTTCCTCGAGATCCGCAAGCCGTCGGGCGACTTCAACCGCAAGGCGCTGAACCTGCACCACGGCCTGTCGATCACCGACGAGTTCATGGAGGCGGTCCGCGACGGCGGCTCCTTCGGGCTGCGCTCGCCCAAGACCCACGAGGTGGTCAAGACGGTCGACGCCCGCACCCTGTGGCAGAAGATCCTGGAGATCCGCCTGCAGACCGGCGAGCCCTACCTGATCTTCTCCGACACGGTGAACCGGGCCATGCCGCAGCACCAGCGCGAGCTGGGCATGAAGGTGCGCCAGTCCAACCTGTGCTCGGAGATCATGCTGCACACCGGCAAGGACCACCTGGGCGAGGACCGCACCGCGGTCTGCTGCCTGTCGTCGGTCAACGCCGAGAAGTTCCTGGAATGGCGCGACCATCCGACCTTCATCGAAGACGTGATGCGCTTCCTCGACAACGTGCTGCAGGACTTCATCACTCGCGCGCCGGCGTCGATGAAGGCGGCCATCTATTCGGCCGGCCGCGAGCGCTCGGTGGGCCTGGGTCTGATGGGCTTCCACTCCTTCCTGCAGAGCCAGAACGTGCCCTTCGAGTCGGCCCTGGCCAAGTCGTGGAACATGCGCCTGTTCAAGCACCTGCGCCGCGAGGCCGACCGCGCCTCGCGCGTGCTGGCCGAGGAGAAGGGCGCCTGCCCGGACGCGGCGGACCGCGGCCTGATGGAGCGCTTCACCCACAAGCTGGCGATCGCCCCGACCGCCTCGATCTCGATCATCTGCGGCGGCACCAGCGCCGGCATCGAGCCGATCCCGGCCAACATCTACACGCACAAGACCCTGTCGGGCTCGTTCGCCGTCAAGAACCCCTACCTGGAGCGCCTGCTGGACGAGACCGGCCACAACACGCCGGAGGTCTGGAACACCATCCTGGAGAACGAGGGTTCGGTGCAGCACCTGGACTTCCTGAGCCAGGACGACAAGGACATCTACAAGACCGCCTTCGAGCTGGACCAGCGCTGGATCGTCGAACTGGCCGCCGACCGCACGCCGGAAATCTGCCAGTCCCAGTCGCTCAACGTCTTCCTGCCGGGCGACGTGGACAAGTGGGACCTGCACATGCTGCACTTCAGCGCCTGGGAGCGGGGCTGCAAATCCCTCTACTACCTGCGCTCCAAGTCGGTGCAGCGGGCGGCCCACGCCGGCAGCGACATCGTCGAGGCGGCCGCGCCCATGATCGGCGGCGCGCGCACCGACTACGACGAGTGCCTGGCCTGCCAATAAAAAGCTTCGCCGGGGCGCTGCGCCTCCCGGAACCAAACAGCCACGCTTCTGTTTCCAGAGAACGTCGTTTCTCTCCCGGGTGGCTTCGGTCGGCGTGACCGGACGGGAGGGAAGGACGGGGGAGACGGGCGCATGCGCCTGGCGACTTTGGCCATCGGACTGGCGGTCCTGGCGCCGACGGGCGTCCTGGCGCAGACCGTGGCCCGTGGTCCGACCGCCTCCGCCTCGCCCGGCATCTCCGACCAGAGCCTGTCCGACGCCCTGTTCGTCGGCCCGGCCTCCGCCGATCCCGCCATCCGCGCGCGGGGCGGCGGGGATGCGGCGGCGTTCGGCGAAGTGTTCGTCACCCCGGCCTTCCTCGGCGAAGGCCTCAGCGGCCAGCCGCTCGCCACCGGCCGCGTCGCCGCCACGGGCGAGGGCCTGATCGCCTGGCGCAGCAGCGAGATGAGCCATGCGGCGGGCGGCGGCGCGGTGGATTCGGTGCGGCTGTCGGTGGCCCAGGTCTCGCGCGCGCCCCTCCTGCGCCCGGATGCGGCCTATGAGCCGGGCGCCGTCGACCTCACCTTCACCCGGGGCTGGCCCAACGCCATGCTGGTGCGGGCGGGCGGCGTGGGCCTCAATGTCTCGCCCCACGCGGGCTTCGGCCTGGACTCGACCGGCGGCAACAGCGCCGAGGCCGGGGCCATGTTCCGCTTCTCCTCGATCAGGACCGCGGTCCAGGACCGCTTGAACGCGATGGGCGTGAGGAACGGGGCCGTCTATGGCGACCAGGGCCGCTGGTATGTGTTCGCGGCCGTCCGCGGCCAGTCGGTGGGCCTGAACATGACAGCGAACGCCAACGGCGCCCTGCGCCAGGCAGGCTGGTCGACGGACGCCTCCAGCGCCCTGGTCGGCGACGGCCAGGTGGGCGTCGGCTGGCGCAAGGGCGGCCTCGAGGCCTCGATGGGCTATGTCCACCGCGGCATCAAGGTGCGCAACGCCCCCTACGGCGCCAGCGACTCCTTCAGCGAATCCCTGGCCGCGATGTCACTGACTTTCCACCCGCATTGGTGAGCTGAGCGGGAGGCCGGCCAGCATGGCGCCGGTCGGGCCGCTCGCGGCCAGGGCGCCGGTGGCGACGGTCTCGCCCGCGGGGCGCGCGGCCGTGTCCAGGCGGCTCCATTCGGCCGAGCCCGGCTTGGCCCGCTCCACCCAGGTGTAGCCGTACTCGCTGAGCCGCTTCCACGGCTCCACGTGCAGGAAGCGGCTGTCCATCACATAGGTGGCCGCAGTTCCCTTGGGCGACAGCACGTCCACGGTGAGCACCGCGTGCAGATCGCCGTGCTCGTCGACGGCCACGGCGATGCGCAGGTCGTCGGCCGGCCAGCCCATGGCGATCAGCCGGGCCCGCTTGGCCAGGGCCATGTCCTCGCAGTCGCCCTTCTTGCGGGCGGGCTCCCAATAGTCGGCCACGCCGAAACGGTGCTCGTCGGTCTGATAGACGACCTTGCCGTCGACCTTCAGCTGCACCTGCTCCAGCTGCGCCCAGTGGACCTGATCCAGGATTACCGCCGGCATCCGGAATCCTCCGTGTGACGCAGGCAGTAGCCGACCCAGCCGGCGGGCGGCGGGGCCGAGGGGCCATCGACCATGGCGGTCGATTCCGGGATCGAGCTACAGGCGCCCAGGCTGAGCCCAAGCATCGAGATCATGGTTATCAAAACAAAAGATTTCACAGCGTCCGTCTCCGCCGTTCTGGCAGGAAGATAATACGACGGACGGCGCGAATACCTGTTTAT
>JAQGII010000451.1 GCA_028291305.1 Caulobacteraceae bacterium | reverse complement strand
GCCTGCCCGGCCTGCGGCGGCGCGGCCGAACGGGAAACCGACACGCTCGACACCTTCGTCGACAGCTCCTGGTATTTCGCCCGCTTCACCGATCCCAAGTCGCCCACGCCGATCGACAAGGCCGCGGCGGACGCCTGGATGCCGGTGGACCAGTATGTCGGCGGCATCGAGCACGCCGTGCTGCACCTGCTCTACGCCCGCTTCATCACCCGCGCCCTGAAGGACGAGGGGTTGCTGTCGGTGGAGGAGCCGTTCGCCGGCCTGTTCACCCAGGGCATGGTCACCCACGAGACCTACCGCGTCGGCGGCGCCGACCCGCGCTTCGTTTCCCCCGCCGAGGTGGAGTCCCGCGGCGGCGCCCTGGTCGAGATCGCCACCGGCCGGCGGGTCGAGGTCGGCGGCATCGAGAAGATGTCCAAGTCCAAGAAGAACGTGGTGGCGCCCGAGGAGATCTTCGACGCCTACGGCGTGGACGCGGCCCGCCTGTTCGTGATGTCCGACTCGCCGCCCGAGCGCGACGTGCAGTGGACCGTGGGGGGCGTCGAAGGCGCCTGGCGCTTCGTGCACCGGGTCTGGAACGAGTTCGACAGCCAGCCGCAAGGCCCGGTCCCGCCGGCCGAGCCCGACGAGCAGGCCAGGGCGCTGCTGCAGGCCAGCCACCGCCTGATCAAGAGCGTGACCGAGAGCATCGAGGGCTTCCGCTTCAACAGCGGCATCGCCCGGCTCTACGAATTCCTCAATGTGCTGAAGACCGCGCCCGCCGCGGGGGCGTCGCCGGCGGTGCTGGCCGCGCGGGCCGAGGCCCTGTCGGCGCTGGCCCGGCTGATCTCGCCCTTCACCCCGCACCTGGCCGAAGAGGCCTGGGTCCGCATCGGCGGACAGGGCCTGGTGGTGCAGGCGCCCTGGCCGGCGTTCGACGCCGCCCTGGCGGCCGAGGACGAGGTGATGCTGCCGGTTCAGGTCAACGGCAAGCGCCGCGGAGAGGTGCGGGCGCCCGTGGGGGCCTCCGAAGCCGCCGTGCAGGCCATCGCCCTGGCCGACGAAGGCGTGAAACGACATCTTGAAGGCCTGAGCGTCCGCAAAATCATTGTGGTCAAGGACCGGATCGTCAATATCGTCGCCGCATGATGAAGCTCTCGCTGCGCCCCCTGTTGACCGCCGCCGCCCTGGGCCTCTCGGCCGGAGGGTTGGCGGGGTGCGGCTTCACGCCGCTCTACGCCGCCCCCGGCGTCTCGCCCCAGCTGGCCTCCATCGAGGTGTCGCGGCCCGACGGCCGGACCGGCTTCCTGATGGGCCAGTTCCTGGACGACGACTTCGCCAAGGACCGCAGCCACCCGCCGGAGTACCGGCTGCTGCTCAAGACCCGCGAAACCCGTATTCCGCGCGGCATCCGCGTGAACAACGTCGCCAGCCGCTACGAAGTGCAGCTGTCGACCACCTATACCCTGGTCAGAATCAAGACCCGCGCGCCGGTGGCCACCGGCCTGGTCCAGGTCAACGTCACCTATGACTCCGCCGACCAGCCCTATGCCGGCATCGCCGCCGAGGAAGAGGGCCAGCAGCGCGCCGCCGAGCAGGCCGCCCAGCGCATCCGCCTGGAGCTGGCCACCTATTTCGCCAGCCCGAGCACGGTCCAGCTCGCGGCGGCCAAGGCCGCGGAGGCGGCCGCGACCGCGGCCAACGGCGGCCCCCTCGCCGCCGACGTCGCCCTGACCACCTATTCGGAGCGTCTGCAGCCGGCCACGGTGCTGTCTCCGCGCGAGCGGGCGCTGGGCCAGCCCACGCCTGAGGGCGGCGCGCCCGACCTGTTCGGCCGCCCGCTGCAGAGCACGACCCCGGCGGATGATGCGACGCCGCCAGCGGCGACGCCAACTACGCCGGATGCGCCCCTGGCCGACCCCTACGCCGGGGCCGCCCCCGACCCCGCCGCCGCGCCCGGCCAGCGCTAGCGGCGGCGGGCGCGCCGCGTGATCCTGACCAAGCGCCCCGAGGTCGACCGTTTCCTCGCCGCGCCGACCCCCGAGATCCGCGCCGCCGTGATCTACGGCCGCGACCGGGCCATCGTGCACGAGCGCGCCGACGCCCTGGCCGCCAGGATCGCCGTCCGGCCCGACGACCCCTTCGACGTGGCCCTGATGACCGAGGGCGACATCGACAGCGCCCCGACCCGGCTCTACGACGAGCTGACCGCCCTGTCGCTGATGGGCGGGCGGCGCCTTGTGCGGCTGAAACTCGACGACAAGGCCTCGGTCGACAAGGCCGCCGCCGAGGCGCTCAAGGCCCATGTCGAGGGCCAGCTCAACCCCGACGCCTTCTTCCTGATCGAGGCCGGGGCCCTGGCCCGCGATTCCGCCCTGCGCAAGGCGGGCGAGGCCAGCAAGGGCGCCGTGGTCATCCCCTGCTACGAGGACGAGGCCGGCGACGTCTCGCGGATGATCCGCGAGGGCCTGGCCAAGGACAAGGTCGGCCTGACCAACGAGGCCCTGGAGCTGCTGCGCCAGCGCCTGCCGCACGAGCGCGGCGTGGCGCGCCAGGAGATCGAGCGGCTGGCCCTGTTCCTCGGCCCCGGCTCGGGCGCCATCGCCACGCCGGAGGACCTGGAGGGCTTCCTGGGGGTCGAACCCGAGGCCTCCCTCAACGACGCCGCCTCGGACGCCTTCGGCGGCCGCCTGGCCGCCGCCCAGGCCGGCCTGCGGCGGGCGGCGGCGGAGGGCGAG
>JAQGII010000396.1 GCA_028291305.1 Caulobacteraceae bacterium | reverse complement strand
ATATTCGGATTTCTGCTGCCGCATGAGGTCGCGACGCTGCCGAGTCCTGAACAGGCGCGGCGGGAAATTATCGCTCTCACGGGCGTCGAGGTGATCGACTGGGCGACAGGCTTGCCGGAGCTCGGCTCTTCGGCGGCCCGGTCCTGGGAGCAGAGCGAAGACGAGCGCCAGAGCCGTATGTACGACCAGATGGTCCGGCTCGGACGTCTCACCGCGGAGGAGCGGATGCTGAACCTGTTCCTCGACCTGTATCATCGGCTCAAGAATGCGGGCCTGGTGCAGGAGGACACCTTGAAGCTTCCGCTGACACAGGAACTGCTCGCCGACGCTCTTGGACTGAGCGTCGTGCATATCAATCGCACCGTGCAAAAGCTCAGAGCCAAGGGCTATATCACGCTCCGTTCGGGCTCGATCACGCTGCACAAGCCGCATCACTTGGCGAGCCTCGCCTGCTATGAGCTGCCGCCCCTGGGCGCGGTCGCGGGCGAAACGCCGACGTGGCAGCGGGCGAGTTGATCGCTCCTCCATGCCTCCGCCGCGCTGAACGGGGTCAGGTCGCTCAGCTTGGCCGCTCGACCACGGGAGCCATGTCCGACCGGACCTGGATGCCCGCCGCCGTCCGCCGCCGGAAGCCCCGCACGATCATGACCGCCCGCGCGACAGCGCCGATGGCGTAGCTCGCGACGAGCGCCAGACCGGCGCCCCAGATCCCGATCTGCGGATCCAGCCAGAGGTTCAGCCCCAGGGCGATGATGAGAACCCCGACGACAGAGTAAAGGACCAGGTCATCTCGGCCATACGCATAGAAGGAAATGCCTACAACCTCGTACAGCGTGCGCAGGATCAACGCCGCACTCAGAACGAACATGAGCGGCAGGTAGGTCTCGGCCACCGGGCGGCCGAGGTGCGGGACAACGACATACATCATCACGGTGGCGAGGCCGCCCAAGGCCAGCGCCATGCCGCTCGACGTCAAGCAGACCTGGCGCAACGCGTGATTGAGCGTGTGACTCGCAGATTGCGCTACCTTGACCAACACGCCCCTTTCAATCTGGACGACAGATATGGTGATCAGGTTATTCAGCGCGTTCGTAATCGACCAGTAAAGTACATAGACGCCGAGCATCGTTGGGCTCAAGAATATGCCGACGATGTACCTGTCCAGGTAGACGAAGCTGACATTGGCGGCGTCGCCAACGTATAGCGCCATAGATCCATGCTTATGGGGAAGCTTTAGCTCCGAGCTTGGGAGAGCTCTGATCGCGGCTCCCCATTGCCAGTTCAGCGTCAGGAAGACCGTGAGGATCGAGGCGACGACGCAGCCCGCCAGCCAGAAGAGCAGTACGGCCGTCAGATTTCTGAGGCTCGGCTCGAACAGCGCCAGCGGAATATAGAACAGCGACCAGCCTGCAAAGCGGATGAAATAGGCGATGTTCGCGCCGTACGCCCCTCCAGCGATGGTCATCAGCGAAAACATCTCGGTCTGGAGGTGGTCCAGGAAGAGAAGGACGGCGAGAAGGCATAGCCAATGCGAGTGACCCGGCCATACCAGCACACTGACGGCGAACAGGCCGATGTATGTGGGAATGAGGAAGAGAAAGTATTGAAGGAGCCGCACTGTGATGGAGGCCGGGCCGCTCATCGCGGCTTCGCGGCCAAGATTATTCGCCACCCCGAACCCGAGCAGAACCGGGGCCAGGGCCGAGGCGCTGGCGATGAGGCCGTAGATGCCCATCTCCGCCAGGCCGAGATACCGCGTTATGAAGAGCGTCACCGCGAACTTGGCGGCAATCGTCATCGACCGCAGGGTCATGAGCCCCAAGGCATGCCCGGCTGGATCGCGTAGGAGGCGTGCAATTCTCATCGCTGGCGCGCCTTCTCCCCCTAGCCGCGCCCGCGCCGCGCCCGCGCCGAAACCCTGCCGCGGCCCGAGCGGGCAGCCGTCTAGGTTCATCAGTTGTCGGGACCGCCCGCTCTTGGCTGTCAACGGCTAAAGCGGCCGCGCTACGGTTCGGTTCCGGATGAAAGCAATCAAATAATATTCAGCGGGACCAAGCGCGATTTCTTGAAACATATACCCAACTATGGGCGCGCAGATCGGAGTCAGGCGCGTATACGATCCTTAATTCAGAGCAGCCACGCATAGGGAGGTCTGTAATGATCGCTTTCGCGGTGGAAACAAGCCGCTTGAATTTGGCCTCTGCCATCAGCGCCGGCATGTTCCAACGGGCTCTTTGATGGACCTTGTCTTGAAGGACGCTTTTCGCTGTCCCCGTTGCAGTGGGCCGCTGAGTCCCGAGTTCGCGTGCCTTGCGTGCGGCCCCTTCCCGATCATGCAGGGCCAGCCTGTGCTGATCGACTTCAGCAGCTCGGTGCTGGACAGGCAGCTCTTTTTCGAGGGCGGGGGCGCTCCGCCGATCCGCCGCGCGCGACGGTTGGGCCAGCTCCTGGCGCGGCTGAGCGGCGTCAACAAATCAGCGACGCGCTTCGCGGGCGAGCTTCTGAGGCGCCTGCCTCCCGACGGGCGGGTCCTGGTCGTCGGCGGCGCGACGGTCGGCAGCGGCGCCCAGGCCCTGTACGACGCCGGCGTGGTGGTCGGACTCGACATCTATCCCAGCCAGCACACCGCGCTTGTCGCAGACGCGCATGCGATCCCGTTCGCCGACGAGACCTTCGACGCCGTGTGGATCCAAGCCGTACTGGAGCATGTGCTCTCGCCCGAGCAGGTCGTTCAGGAGATCCACAGGGTTCTGAAGCCTGACGGCTACGTCTTCGCGGACACGCCATTCCTGCAGCACGTGCACGAAGGGGCCTACGACTTCACCCGGTTCACGATGAACGGCCATCGCTGGCTGTTCCGGAACTTCAGGTTGTTGGATGCCGGCTCGACCGGCGGCGCTGGAACCACCCTGACTTGGGCGCTCAAGTATTTCGCCCGCGCGCTCACCGGCAGCAACAAGATTGGATCGGCCGTCGGCCTGGCGTTCTCCTGGCTGCGCCTGTTCGACGGCACCTCGCAAGGCCACGAGGACGCCGCCTGCGGCACCTACTTCTTCGGGCGCAAGTCGACCGAGTCTCTTTCGCGCGAAGACCTCGTAAGCTTTTACGCAAGCCGGCGTGAACCAGCGCCTCGCCCGCGCGGCGTGGGTAAGGGGGGGCAATAAGTGTTCGCAATCGCCTTGGAGAACTCGTTCGACTTTTTGTCCGACGAATACCAGCGGCTCTTCGACGGAGCCCACGCGTCCGCCTTCCAGCATCCCCTGTGGCTGGACGCCTTCTACCGGAACCTCGTGCCCGCTGGCGACGCGGAGCCGCTCGTGGTGGTGGCGCGGCGGCGGAGCGACAGGCGCCTGGCGATGGTCCTGCCTTTGCTGCGCCGACGGCGTCACGGCTTACGTGTCGTCGAGTTCGCCGACCTTGGCGTAACCGACTATGCCTCGGCGGTCTGCGACGACGCGGCCTTTGAGCTCCTGGCTCAGGACCCGCGAATGCACGATAGGATGCGGACCCTCTTCAAGCCGTTCGATCTGCTTCGCATCAAGAAGGTCCCCGATGGAGGCCAGCGGCTCGAGCGCCTTTTCGGGGGAGCCCGCCGCGCGTCCATGGGCGTGAGCACGCACGCCACCGCGTTGTTCGAGCCCTATGCGGACTGGTTCGCCGACAAGATCCCTCGGTCTTTCGCTAAAGAGCTGGCCAAGAACCGACGGCAGATGAACCGTCTAGGCACCCTTAAGCTCGAGCGCTTGCACGAGCCGTCTGCCATCGAAAGCCTGTTGCGCGACTTGCAAGCGTTTCGCGGCGCGCGCTATCCGGGCGATATGCTGGGGCAGGCAAGCTACTTCGACTTTTACAGGAAAGTGGCCTTGGCCGGCGCCACAACGGGGTTCGCCCGCGCCTACCAACTGTCGCTCGACGACCGCCCGCTCGGCGGGGTTTGGGGCCTCAGCCACCGGTGTCGATTCCTGATCCTGATCAGCGCGTTCGATTACGCCGCCCATCCTCAACGATCGATCGGATTTCTGACCTACGAGGACGTAGCGCGCGACTGCATCGCCGAGCAGGATGCGATCCTCGACTTCACGATTGGCGACGAGAGCTACAAAAAATCCTTCGGGGCGAAGGCTTCGCCGTTGTCGATGGTTTCGGCCTACGGCACCGGACTGGGCGTCGCCGCGGACTGGATCGCCACGCACAAGGGGCGGCTGCAGCCCTCGCCCCGGACAACGTCCGCCCCTCCCGCGCCGCCGCGACCCTGACGACAGGCCCTCGGCATCCGCCGGGCGACGTCGGGGGGTTTTCCGCGCTAGGCCGGATCGAGCCCGCCCGCGGCCCTGCGCGCCCGGAACCATGCGACGACGCGGCGGCGCAGGAAGTGCTGGCGACGCCGCGCCCGCCACTGCAGACTCGTGTCGAGCGTGAGCAACCGCCGCCCAAGCGATAAGCTCAGAGCGCGGCGATCGGAGGTCTGCTTGACGTCGTCGTGATAGTACTCGCTGATCTTGTCCCGACCCATTCCCGGCGAGGCGAGCCAGCGGGGCGCATGCACAGCGCAAAGCCTTTCGACGTCGACCAGGAGGCGGCTCACGCCGATGCCTGCTGCGGGGCAGTTCGTCTGAAAGGCGTCTCCGATCAGCACCACGCCGTCACGCTCGTGGCGCTCCACTTCGTAGAGATTCATGACCCACGCCTGCACTGGGCTGGTGATCTGGAAGTCGCCCAGGAATGACGAAAGCCCCGGCAGGGTGCGAAGCAGGGTCGCCTTCGGCTCCCGTCGAAACGCTCGGAACCACGGGTCGCGGTCGTCCAGGAAGGTGAATAGATTGGCCCTCGTCACGTCACCCATCGGAAAAAGCGTCAAGTAGTCGATCCGATCAGCCGGGCCCTCTCCGTAATAGGTCAGCGCCGGATATCGGAATCGGCTTCCCTGCGCGGGCGTCAGGTCGAAGCCGAACGAGACGGAATGCTTTTCAAAGGTGGCGCGCCGGGTGATCCCCAGGCTGTTCCACAAGGCCTCGCCCATCCCCGTGGCGACCACCACCAGGCGTGCGTCGATCACCTCGTCGCTCCCAAGGATGACCCGCTGCCCCTCGGGGCGGGTCTGGATGTCCACCACCTCGTCGACCAAGAAGGTGGCCGTCGCCGGCAGCTGATCGCGAACGACGCGCACGAGGTCTCCATAGCGGATCGCGTAAAACGGAGTGTGGGTTTGATCGATCAGCACCCCCCGGCGGAGGTTCATCACCGTCTTGAACGGCGTGGCCTCGGCCGCGATTGCCTCCAGCAGCCCCAGTCGGCGGAAAGACTCCGCCTGCTCGCCGCCGAATTTCTCGACCCTGAACTGGGGCGGGCAGATAGCATGGCGGTCGGCGAGGGCGACCCGGTATCCCGCCCGGGCCAGGGCCACGGCCGCCGCTGAGCCGCTCAGCCCCGCCCCCACCACGACGACATCGACCTCGCGCACGGCGGGGGCGCCGGCGACCCCGGCCGGCGCGTGCAGCTGCGCGGCTTCTCGCAATCCGTCAGTTGTCGTTGAGAGCACGATTGATCCCCCGGTGCGCCTTGACGCCATTGTTCGAGATGCTGACGCCATCGTGCGCCCAAGCGCCTCGGGGCGGCGGTAGCGCGCGGCGAGGCGGGTCCCGACGGGCAGGGCCCGCTCCCACCACCGCGACATCGGTACGGCTCAGCATTCTCACGCCCTCCGTCCATGCAGCTCTGCCATTCGTCGGGGTAGGGGCGCGCCGCGTTTCGCAAGCCGCCCAATGCAGCCGAGGGCACGGTCGCTCCGATATTTGATCAAGTCCTTGACTCGCACATGATCGCGACCGGCCTACTCCAGGTAGTATTTCCGGTATGCATTGAAGTAATGGGCAACGTCTCCGTAGCCGTGACGCACCTGCTGCTCCATATCGACCTGGTTCAGGACCATGCCTCCAATCCGCACGTTGTTGCCGGACAGCAGGCGCAGGGCGCCCTGGATCGCCTGGTAGGGCGTCGTCCGCCAGCGCGCGACCATGACGACGAAATCCGCCTTTTGCGCCAGCACACGAGCATCGGCGACGGGCACAACGGGCGCAGTGTCGAGGACCACGAGATCGTATCGGCTCTTCAGGTCCAGAAGCAGCCGGTCCATGGCTGCCGACCCGAACACGTCTTTCAGAGAGGTCGGGGCATCGCCGAGGGGCAGGATGTCAGCAGTGGTCGGCGTGTCCCTGACAATCGCCTGATCCAGCTCGGCCTGTCCGGCGATCACCTCCAGCAGCCCGACGCCGACCGGCTTGCCGACGATCCGCTGGAGGCTGCGGCGACGCAGATCGCAGTCCACGATCACCACCCGATACCCTTGCAACGCCGCCGCCCGCCCAAGGCAGATGGCGGTGGTCGTCTTGCCCTCGCCCGGCAGGGCGGAGGTCACGGCCACGGTCTTGACGACATCTGAGCCGGTGCCGTGCACGATCGAGGCCACGAGGCTGCGAAACGCCTCCGAGAAGCTTGAGAACGGCCTTTCCACGATGAAGTCGGTGGGGGCGAGCTTGGCGCGCTTCTTGCCGCGCTTCGCCGCGGAGGCCAGCGCCGGGATCGCCCCCAGGTATCTGAGGTTGAACCGCTTTTCGATGTCCGCCGAGGTGGCGAGGCCCGACTCGAGCATTTGCGCCAGGCCGACCGCGCCCAGGCCCGCCGCCGCCGCCAGAGCCGCCCCGAGCACGAGGTTCAACGGCACGTTGGGAGAGCTCAGCTTGCTCGGATCCGCCGCCTCCGAGACCAGCCGCGCGTCGGCCTCGGCCAGACCGACCTTCGAACTGGTCTCCTTGTAGCGGGCGAGATAACTCTCATACAGCGCCCGCGAGGCTTGGGCGTTGCGTTCCAGCTCGCTCAAATGAACGCTGGCGCGGCTGTTCTCGGCCAGGTGGCCTTTGGCGCCGCCGACGCTGGAGGCGACCGCGGCGGCGCGTCGCTGCGAGACCTGCGCCCTGGCGTCAAGGTTCGAAATGACCCGGCCGGTTTCGGCTGTGATCTGCGCATCGATGTCGGCCAGCTCGTTGCGGGCCTTCTTCACGTCCGGGTAGGCGTCCTGGAAATTGGTCCGGAGCGAAGCTAGCTTCCGGCTGGCGTCGGCGCGCTGCTCCTTGAGCTTCTGAATGGTCGGGGAGTTCAGCGCTTCGCCGACATCGTCCCCGGTCGACCCCCGAGCAAGCTGCCGGCGCGCCGTGTTGAGCCGCGCGTCATCCTCCGCGACCTGCGCAGTCGCCTGAGCCAGGGATTGATTGTAGGTGGAGATCTCCCGCTCGGCCAGCGTCGCGCCTTCGGCGCTCATCAGGTTGTTGGCGATTTTGAACTGCTGGACCGCGGTCTCATCCGCCGTCAGCTGGCCGCGGAGCTGCTGCAGCTGGCCGTTCAGCCAGCCAGCCGCCTGCTGCGTCGCCTGCACTTTGTTTTCGATCTGCTGAGCGAGGTAGAGCCTGGCGAATTCGTTGGCGATCGTCGCCGCCTTGGCCGGGTTACGGGACTTGAAGCCGACGTCGATGACGTAGGTCAGCCCGGAGCGGCTGATGGAGAGGTTTTTGCGCACGCCAGCCACGACTGCCTCGAACTGCTTTCTGGAGAGAGGCGCTGCGGCTGCGGTCACCCGCGGGTTGAACTCGCGATCCCGGTCCAACTTCAACGACCGCACCACGTGCTGGGCAAGTAGCGGCGATCTCAGAATCTCGACCTCCGTGTCGACCGCCGTGGAGTCGGGCGGGCCGGCCGACAGCACGTCGTTGATGTTGGTGACGTTCACGTTGCGCCGATTGAGCATGACTTGGGCGGTGGCCCGATACTGCGGAGGGGTGAGCAGGGTGATGGTCGCCACCGCCGCCATGACGACAAGGGCGACCACCACAAACAGGCCCATCCTGCGACGCAAAATGCTGAGCGCCCGGCGCAGGTCGAGTGTGACCACCTCGCCCGGCCGGAACGGAGGAATGTTGACGGCGGCGGGCTCGAAATAGGCGACCCGAGGCAGATGCGATGGCGCCCCCCCGTGGCCCAGTTCACCAAGCGTAGCCAAATGAGTCTCCCTCCGTAACATTTATCCAAGCTACGCGTTGGTTTCCGGCCGCATCGACGCCATCCATGAGGGGCCGGCCCTGTGAATCGGACAGACAGAGCAATACTGAGACCAGACATCTTCTTGGTCTTGCTATTGTCTGTTGATTTCGTACTTCTCCTAGTGGATGCGACGTTGACGCATCTGCGCGGGCACGCGCCAAATCTGTTCGACCTGAACGGCGAGGCAAATATTCCGACGTGGTGGTCGTCAGCACAGCTTCTGGTCTCCGGCTCACTTATTGCCCTGGTCGCCTTGCGCAACCGCAGTAGAGATCACCGATCCTGGAGCTTGGCCGCCTTCGCGGGCCTTGTGATCTTGATGTCGGTTGACGAGACGGCCTGTTTTCACGAACGGCTCGGGGCACTGGTGGACAGCTTCCTAGACCGCACGGGAGATGTCCTCCCCAAGACGGGGTACTGGCCCTTTGCCGTGGGACTTCCCGCCGCGGCTTTCACCGTCTGGATCGCCGCGATGTGCGCGTCATTTTTCGCCGAGGCCAAGCCGTCGGCGGCAAGGTTCTTCTTCTCGCTGATTGTGTTTTTCGGCGGAGCGGTCGGAGTGGAGTTGCTCAACAACGTGCGTTCTGACGCCCTGCGGTATCTCATGATCGAGCTTGAAGAGGCGCTCGAGATGACCGGCGGCAGTCTCTTGGCTTGGAGCGCCCTCGGCCTGATACGGCGTCACCCGACGACCGCTGACGCCTGGAACAGGCTGTGGTCGCCTGACGCATGAGCGGGATTTCGCGGGGCCCATTGAGGCCGGAACTTTCCCGCTATGGATGCATTTGCCGCTTAGATTCGGCGCTGCGGATGCAACAGGTGGGGAGGGGGGGCATGGATCTCGCGAGACGACTCGGTCGACGCTTGCCGCGACCGCTCCGGACAGCCGGGGTGCTGACGCTTTACGTCTTCGATGTGTTGGCCCGCGCTCGGGGGACGCACTCGAAGGAATGCACCTGTTGCGGCTTCTCGGGGCGCTTCGCCATCTATGGGCACCCGCCGCGCTACGATGCGCGATGCCCCCAATGCGGCTCGAATGAACGGCAACGCCTGGTCGCGCTCGCCGCCGAACGCGCCCAATTGGCTCGCGCCGGAAAGAAGGTCCTCTACTTCACGCCTGAACTGGTGCTTTCTGAATATCTGGCTGCCCGGCACGTCGATTTCGACAGCGTGGGACTGAAGAACCCGGATTTTCTCGAGGCCGAGGACGGCGCCTATGACCTCGTCATCGCCAGCAACATCTTGGAACACGCCAGGGACGATTTTCAGGCGTTGTCGGAATTGCGGCGCATTCTGAACGCCGATGGCCGAGTTATCATTACGGTGCCTATGATATTGGGCTGGGACAATACCTACGAAGACCCCGATATTTTATCTGAAAATGATCGGAAGCTGCATTTCGGCGAGGGAAATCACGTTCGCCAGTATGGTCGCGACATCAAAGACCGCATCGCCAGCGCCGGCTTGGCGGTGGAGGAGCACGTCGTCACTGGCCAGGAGAGCCTTCGCTATGGGCTGATCCGCGGCGATCGCGTGTACGTCGCCAGAATTGGGCCGGCCGCCATGGTGCGCCCGAGCGGGATGCCAGCGGCGGCATTGTCAGGTTAAGGAACGCGCCCGGCCTGACGCCCCGCCACGGCGGGATCAGGCAGGGGCGGCCAAGGCTCCCAGAGAGCCTTGAATCAAACGTCGGTCATGCCCGCAAGCTTGATGGGTTGAACCTGGCGCGACCGCTGGCTCCAAGTCCACAGGGTCGCCTGCCGGGCCAGGGCCCTCGGCATGGCCATGACGATCAACGTCCGCAGGACGCCGGCGTACGCAGCGAGATTGAAAGGCGCGAGATGCAGGAGCTGGGCCGCGAGCCGCTTGCGCAGCTGCCGTGAACGGCTGGCTTCGGAGATGCCCCCGGGGTCCACCACATAGTCGACCAGGGTCTCAGGCAGACAGTCGACCCCTTTGGTCTTGGCCAACCGCAAGAGCAGCTCGTAATCCTCCGCCCCGTCGAATGCGATCAGGTAGCTGCCGCTCTCGATGAGCGCCCTGGTCCGAATGAAGAAGGTGGAATGGCGGAAGGGAGAGTTCTTGCGGAGATAAGCCGCAACGGCAGTGGGGCCTCCGCGGATGCCGTGATGGAACAGCGTGCGCCCCCCACCGGCTTCGACGACGCGAGCGAAGGCGCCGACGAGATCCACGTTCGGATGGTCCTCCAGAAATCGCAGCTGCCTCTCGACCCGGTGCGGATAAGAGCGGTCGCCCACGTCAAGGCGGCAGACGAACTCGTATCCGGCGTCGAAAGCGAATTGCGCTCCCGCCCGCAGGGCGACGGTGATGCCGCCATTGCGCGGCAGCCGCAGGAGATGGGTCCGATCCCGCGCGAACTCGGGAATTTCAATCGCGGGGGTCGATCCGTCATCAATCAGGCAAATCTCCACCTCCGCCGTTTGCGCCAGCATGGATTCGAGGGTGGCGGCGAGGTCGTCGGGCGGCGGGTTGTAGGCCGGGATGACGGCCAGCACGCGCGATCTGCTTATCGGTGAACCTGAGCGATCCCCGCAGGAAGGGCGTGGCAACGCATCCTCGCCGAACGACATCTGCATACTCCGTACTCTCGAACGCTCCAGAGGCCCGCCGCGGCCCGACACTCGGGCGGAGCTCGATCGCAAGCCTTCAATATCTCGCTTCGGCGCGTCGCCCCCAAAGCTGGGGATGCCTGCATTGCACCGTTGCATAAGCTGACATGGAGGCCGCCTGTTTGCGGTGGGCCGCCGTGAGATTGGAGGCGCGCATGCGTTCGGGTCTGAGAGACTGTTGCTGTGGTTGCTCGGTTCCGGCCGCCCAGAGAGCCAGAGGGGAGTGATGTCGATCGGCTCGCACCCAGCCCAGCCGACCACTGTGGAGCTAGAACGGACGTTCGCCGGATACGCCAAGGCCGCGCGCCCGGTCGGGCTGCCCGCCTTCCCCGTATTGGCGATCCACCTGCTGGTGTTCGGCAGCTTATTCAGCGGTCTGCCTGGTCCCGCCGCGCTGGGCGAGCTCAGGGGGGAGGGCACCGTCATCGGGGCCGTGGCCGTCATCCTGTCGGCGGTCCTGAGCGGCGCCATCGTGGACCTTCGCGGCATAAGGTCCGCCCTGGTCTTCCTGCCGCTCGCGGCGTGTATCGCTCTCAGTTACGCCTTCAACGCGGAAGGCATCGCGAACGCCCACTTTCTGGGTCGCGAAGGCGGCGAGAAGTTCTTCACCTCGCTTTTGGTGGTCATCTTCTATTTCTCGGTTTTCTTCACCGTCAGTTGCATCGCCAGGGTGTACGGCGCCCGAGCAGTGCTGCTGTGCGGCAGCAACGCTGCGCTCTGGTGCGGATTTCTGATGATTGCCGAAATGGCCATCGAGATCGTCAGCTGGTTTGTTCCGCCTCTGCGGGAGATCTGGCGCGTGACGCGAGGGCTCTGGGTCTCGAGCGGCTCCTCCGAACCGCGGTTCCGCCTAGTCGGTTTTGCGCCAGAGCCGTCGCTCGGCGCGATCACCGCCATGGGCCTGATCGGTCTGCTGGCGGCAGAAGTCGTCCTTCGGGGCGGAACCCGGGAATGGTCCCGGGCCCGCGCGCGCGCGGTGGGCTTTCTGATCTTCGCCCTCGTCGCCCTCGAACTGGTCCTGGCGAACGCCCGAACCTTCGCCATCGGCGCGTTCGGGGCGGTCTTGGCCGCGCTCCTCGTAAGCCGGTTCGCCAGCGCCATTCCCGCCGCATTGAAGAGCGCCGTGATCGTGCTCGCGACTCTGCCCGTACAGGCGGGGATGATCTGGGTCACGCTTCAGCAAGAGCCTGGCGCGCGCAGCATTTCGAACATCAGCCGCTCCGTGGGGATGGTCACTGCCTCGCAGCTGGGGGCTCAGCATCCGCTATTCGGCCTCGGCCTTGGCCAATACGGGTTCCATTTCAGGAGCGTCGTGCCCTCGTGGGGGCTGGCGAGCTTCGAGATCTCTAGGTACTTCCGCGAAGACCAGTACCATCTGCTTGCGGGCCTCCCGCCAACGTTCAGCATGTTCTCGCGGGTGGCCTCGGAGCTGGGGCTGATCGGGCTGGCCGCCTGGCTGTTCCCGCCGCTCTTCGCCATTCGCCAAGCGATCATTCAGCGGCCGGGACCGCTGACGTCCGTCATGATCTGCGCGCTGGCTGCACAGATCTGGTCCGGCCTCTCCTTCGATAGCTTCAGAAATGTCTACTACTGGTTTTGGCTGGCATTGCTGCTCGCATGGCCGAAGCAGAAAGAGGGAGTGACGCGCCTCATGTCCTCTGGATTTGCGGCGAATGGCGTTCGAGGCGTGGGATAGCGCAAGTGGGGCTGATATGACGCAAGATAAAAACATTCCGAGAACGATCCACTACTGCTGGTATGGCAATTCTCCCCTCAGCGAGTTGGGCGAGCGGTGCATGGAGACCTGGCGTGAAGCGATGCCGGACTTCCTCATCGAGAAATGGGACGAGAGCCGCTTGGATAGGGGCATCCGCTATGTCGATCTCGCATATCGGGCTCGAAAATTTGCGTTTGTCGCGGACTATGTGCGTCTTCTGACGCTCCATGAGTACGGGGGGCTCTACTTCGACACCGACATCGAGGTGATCAAGACGTTCGACGAGTTGCTCGACTGTCCGCTGTTCTTCGGTCTGCAAGCGCCCGGCAGCATCGGGGTCGGCGTGATCGGGGCGGTGAAGGGAGATCCGTTCCTGCGACTCATCCTGGACAAGCTCGACGAGGAGGCCCGGCGCGGCGCGCTGACATACGAGCCGTTGCCGGAGCTCGTGACGACACTGGCGCGCGCCAACGGCTCCGTCGCGCCAAGGCTTTTCCCGGAAGAATATTTCTATCCCTACAACCCCTACAGTCCGGTGGCGCTCCGGCGTAAGCCGCTGCAGTCGAACATGTCCGAGCGGACCTTCTGCATTCACCATTGGGAAGGAACCTGGCTGGGCGAAGCGTCGCTGGCCATGATGATCGCCATCCGGTGTAGGGCCGCCATCCGCAAAGCCAACCCCGCACGCTGGTGGGGCCTCCCCGTTGCGCAGGCGGGTGTATCGAGGCCATGACCGGCCTGGATGTCCCCCTCCGGCCAGAACAAAGCGCTGCTGACGGCCCGGGGCCCGCCGAGGGGAGCACGGCTGCGCTGTCGCCGCATCTTTCGCAAATCGTGGTTCTGGTTCCGTCCGATCGCGTTCGCGCATGGGTGTTGCGCCTGGTCGACGCGCTCCAGCAGCAATCGGGTCTGCCGACAAAGATGCTGCGCGCGCCCTGGGTGGCGCGATCTCGCCCCGCGATTCCTTCCGAAGGCCTGGAGCGACATCTGTTGGGAGTCGGGGCCCCAGGCCACACCGACTGGGTGACGACGGCCGGCCTCGACGCGGCCGAGGGCGTGCGGTGGTCGGACACCCTGCTCGTCAATGCCACCGAGCGGGATGATCGCACCTTTCCGCCGGCGCTTCGTCAGAGCGTCATCCTGTCTCCGATGTTCCACGGCGCCCGGGGCGCGGAGGGAGTCGTTCGGCCGCTGCTGAGCAGCGAAACCCTGCACCTTGGCGTGGTGTTGAGCGTCCGCGGCGCCTCAAGGCTGCTGCAAGGCGTGGGCGTCGCCACGCCTGAGCGCGCCATCATGGGCCGCGCGCTCCACCTTGTGTTCGGGCGCACGATCACCCTGGTGCAGGGGGCGGTGGAGCATGTGCTCAGCGGCCGACGACTGCCGGACCCTATCGCGCCGCCGGCGCCACGGGCCGATGCGGCGGGACTGGAGTTCTGGTGGGGGCTGACGGGGGCGGGGCTGCCGAGAGTCAAGCGGCTGCTGCAGAAGCCTTGGGTTCGCCACGACTGGTGGTGCATCGGCGTTCGGCGCCTCCAGCGTGAATGCGCGCCCGTCGATCTGGACTTGGAGCCGGCGACATTTCGGATCTTGGATGCGGGTCCGGACCGGTTCTATGCCGATCCATTTCTGCTGCGGCACGACGGCGTGACGGCGGTCTTCTTTGAGGATTACGACTACAGGCTCGGGCGCGCGGCGATCAGCTACCTCGTGCTCGACGAGGACGGTCGGCCGGGATCGCCCGCCGAGGCCCTGAGCCGTCCCTACCACCTTTCGTACCCGTTCGTGTTCGTCCACGACGGCGTCGTCCTCATGGTCCCGGAGACGAGCGAAAACCGGACCATGGAGCTCTACGAGGCGCGGAGCTTTCCGAACGACTGGCGCCTGCGCACCGTCCTGATGGAGAACGTCGACGCGTCCGACACCACCTTGCACTTCGACAGCCACGCCGGCCTCTGGTGGATGTTATCGGCAGTCAGCGAGTTCGGCAGTTCGTCCCACGACACCCTGTCGATCTTCTACGCCGAGCGGCTCGAAGGGCCGTGGCGTCCGCACGCCGGCAATCCTGTCAAGTTCGCCCCCGGGTGCTCGCGTCCCGCGGGCCCTTTGTTGTCGTGGAACGGGCGGCTGTTCCGGCCGACCCAGGATTGCACGCACACCTACGGAGGGGGTCTGGTCTGGTGCGAGATCAAGCGTCTCACCCCGGATATGTTCTGCGAGGAGCCGGTCGCGCGGCAGCAACCAGGGCGAGGGTTCACCGGGCTTCACCACTACGGCCGCGCAGCCGGGTTCGAAGTGGTGGACTTCAAGAGGGACCGCTCCCGGCTCTCGGCAGACGGGCGGCGCCTTTCCTCGTGACTTGCGCGCGCCAGTTCTGCGCGCGGTCGGCTGCGGGCGATGGCGGCCTTTGCAAGCCCCATCGCCCGAGCCTGTCGGTCAGACCGGGATCAGTTGAAGACCCAGTCGGCCATGTGGAAGTTGTGGACGCCCGCAAGCGTGACGGTGTCGCCGGAGGAGAAGGTGAACATCATTCCGGCGCTGGTGTCGGCTATGAGGGGGACCTCGTCGTTGAAGCCGGTGAACATGAGGTGGTCGCTTTGCGAGTGCTGGAAATCGGTGACGGTGTCGTGACCGAATCCAGGCTTGAACACGAAGGTGTCGGCCCCGGTCCCTCCCGTCAGGACATCGTTGCCAAGGCCCCCGGTGATGGTGTCGTTGCCTGCACCGCCGGAGATCGTGTCGTTCCCGCTGGTCCCGACGAGATTGTCGTTCCCGGTCGTTCCGGTGATTGTCGCGCCCGGCGACACGACGGGCGGCACGCCCGCCGTGCTGGACACGATGGATACCGCCAGCGCGCCTGAGGCGGTGCTGACGTTGCCGGCCACATCTGTCGCCGTGGCGGTGATGGCATGGCTTCCGACCGCCAGGGACGAACTGGTGATGCTCCAGGCGCCGGTGCTGTCGACCGTTGCCGACCCGATGGCGGTCGATCCGTCGTACAGCGTCACCAGGGCGTTGGGCGCCGAGGCGACCGTGCCGACGAAGATGGGCGTAGCGATGGAGGTCACGTGGTCGGTGCTGGATGCGCCGTCGTCGGAGGCCGCCGTCATGCCGGGCGTCGTCGGGGCGGACGGCGCGTGCGTGTCGATGGTCACCGAGAGCCCGCTGGACGCGACGCTGGTCCCGCCGGCGTTGGCGGCGGTGGCCATCAGGGTGTGCACGCCGTCGGAGAGGGTCGAACTGGTGACCGTCCAGTGACCGGCGCTGTCCGCCGTGGCTGTCCCGACCTGGGTCGTTCCGTCGAACAGGGTCACGGTGGAGCCCGCCGTGGCCGAGCCGGCCAGGGTCGGCGTGGCGTCGCTGGTGATGTTGTCCGTGCTGGAGCGTCCAAGGTCGCTCGCCGCCGCGAGATCGGGAACGGACGGCGTGGCCGGAGCCGTGGGAGTCGGAGTTGGAGTTGGAGTCACCGTGCTGGACACGATGGATACCGCCAGCGCGCCTGAGAC
>JAQGII010000340.1 GCA_028291305.1 Caulobacteraceae bacterium | reverse complement strand
CGGCGCCCGCCTCCACCAGGGGGCGGCAGTTGTCCGCAGTGACGCCGCCGATGGCCACGCAGGGGGTCTGCATCACCTCCTGCCAGATCGACAGGATCTCGATCTCCGGCCGGGGCGTGGCGGTTTCCTTGGTGGCGGTGAGGAAGAAGGCGCCGAAAGCCACATAGTCGGCCCCCGCCTCGGCCGCCTCCATGCCCAGGTGGCGGCTGTCGTGGCAGGTGACGCCGATCATGCCGTTGGGTCCGACCGCCTTGCGCGCCTGGGCGACCGAGCCGTCTTCCTGGCCGATATGCACCCCGTCACAGCCCAGGCGGGCGGCCAGGTCCGGACGGTCGTTGAGGATCACGGCCACGCCGTGCCTCTGCGCGATGGGCGCGATGGCGCGGACGGCGCCCTCGATCCGGGCGTCCGGCACATCCTTGAGGCGGACCTGCAACGCCGCCACGTCCCCCGCCGACAGGGCGGCTTCCAGGGCGACGAGGAAGGCCGGCATGTCGTCGATGACCGGCGGGGTGATCAGATAGAGGCGGCAGGCGGCGAACGTCATGCCCTGGCGCTAAGCCCGCGCCGCCCAATCGTCAATCCAGGACGGCGTCAATGCAGGACGGCGTCAATGCAGGATCAGGAGCCGCAGGCCCTCGGCAACGGCGGCCGTCGCCAGGGCGCTGCCGAGGGCGATGGCGAAGAACCACGCCAGCCGCACGCGCAGGGGCGCCCGCTCAGTGGTATCCGACATCGGATCCGACCTTGCCGCGGAAGATCCAGTAGACCCAGCCGCTGTAGGCCAGGATCAGCGGCAGCAGCCCAGCGGCGCCGATCAGCATCAGCTTCATGGCCCCGGGCGTGGAGGCCGCCTCCTCGTAGGTCAGGCTGTAGGGCACGATGAACGGCATGAAGCCGACGGCCAGGCCCAGATAGCCCGACAGGAAGGCCAGCATGGCGCCGATCAGGGGCGTATGCGGGTGCGACTGCAGGCTCCTGGCGCCGAAGAAGGCCATCAGCAGGCCGACCAGTCCCATCAACGGGATCGGCGCCAGCGGGGCCAGGCGCCGCCAGTCCACCTGATAGTCGGCGCCGATGCCCCAGCGCAGCGCCACCAGGGGATGGACGAACAGGGTCGCCGCGCTGACCAGGACCAGGATCAGGGCCACGGACGGCGCGGCCTTCATCGCCCAGCGCCGCGCCGCGCCGTGCAGGCCGTTCTCGGTCTTCAGCATCAGCCAGCCCGCGCCGAGCAGCGCGTATCCCGCCACCAGGCCCAGGGCCACCGCCAGGCTGTAGGGCGTGGCCCAGTCCAGCGCCCCCCCGGCGAACTGGCCGCCCCGCACGGTCACGCCCTGGATGAAGCCGCCGAGCACCAGCCCCTGGGAAAAGGCCGCCGCCAGCGAGCCGCCGGCGAAGGCCCAGGTCCAGAAGGCCTTGCCGCGCCGCCGGCCGTACAGGCGGAACTCGAAGGCCACGCCGCGCAGGATCAGCCCGGCCAGCATCAGCATCACCGGCAGGTAGAGGGCCGGCATCAGCACGGCGTAGGCGCCGGGGAAGGCCACCATCAGGCCGGCGCCGCCCAGCACCAGCCAGGTCTCGTTGCCGTCCCAGACCGGGGCGATGGAGGCCATCATCACGTCGCGCTCCTGGTCGGTGGCGGCGAACGGGAAGAGGATGCCGACGCCGAGGTCGAAGCCGTCCAGCAGCACGTACAGCAGCACGGCCCCGGCCAGCAGCACGGCCCACGCCAGCGGCAGATCAAGCGTCATGGTCGTTGTCTCCGGCTTGGTCGAGGGCGGCCCCCAGGGCGGAGCCGGGCGCATGGCGCCCGGGCGGACGCGACTGCGCGGCGGCGGGCCCCTGGCCGATCAGCCGCAGGATGTAGAGGGCGCCCACGCAGAACACCGCAGCGTACACGACCAGGAAGGTCAGCAGCGAAATCGAGATCGGTCCCGCCCCGACCGGCGAGGCGGCGTCGGCCGTGCGCAACAGGCCGTAGACCACATAGGGCTGCCGGCCGACCTCCGCGGTGGTCCAGCCGGCGACCACGGCGACGAAGCCGGCCGGCCCCATGGCCGTGCAGAACCACAGGAACAGGCGGGTCCGCTCCAGGGCCCCGCGCAGCATCAGCACCGCCCCCCAAAGCCCCAGGAGGATCATCAGCAGGCCCAGGCCGACCATCGCCCGGAAGGCCCAGAACACCACCGCCGCCGGCGGCTGGTCGCGCGGCGCGAAGCCCTTGAGGCCGGGCACGACGGCGTCGGCGCGGCCGTGGGTGATCCAGCTGCCCAGCTCGGGAATGGAGACGGCGAAGCGGTTGCCCTGCGCGGCGCGGTCGGGCCAGGCGACGATGTTGAAGGCCTGGTGCGCCTTGGTGTCCCAGAAGGCCTCGATGGCCGCCAGCTTGGCCGGCTGGACTTCGCCGACCAGCTTGCCCGCCGCATCGCCCACGAGCAGCTGCAGGGGCGCGACGACCAGGATCATGCCCACCGCCATCTTCAGGGCGATCCGCGATTCCGGCTGGCCGGGCCGGCGCAGCAGGGCCCAGGCCGAGGCGGCGCCCACCACCAGCGCCGTGGTCAGATAGGCCGCCAGCACCATGTGGGCGAACCGCAGCGGCAGGGTCGGGGAAAAGATCAGCCGCACCCAGTCGGTGGCGACGAAGCGGCCGCGGGCGTCGATGGCGAAGCCGGTCGGGTGCTGCATCCAGCTGTTGGCCGAGATGATCCAGAAGGCCGACACCAGGGTGCCGCCCGCGACGATGCAGGTCGCCGCGAAATGCAGCCCCGGCCCGACCTTGCTGGCGCCGAACAGCATCACCCCCAGGAAGCTGGCCTCCAGGAAGAAGGCCGCCAGCACCTCGAACCCGAGCAACGGACCGATCGCCGGGGACGCCTTGAAGGAGAAGACGCTCCAGTTGGTCCCGAACTCGTAGCTCATCACCACGCCGGACACGACGCCCATGCCGAAGGAGATGGCGAAGATCTTGATCCAGAACAGGTAGAGGGTGTGGAAGCCTTCGCGCCTGGTGGCCAGCCACAGCCCTTCGAGCACCGCCAGATAGCTGGCCAGGCCGATGGTGAAGCTC
This sequence comes from Caulobacteraceae bacterium, assembly GCA_028291305.1. Classification (GTDB taxonomy): domain Bacteria; phylum Pseudomonadota; class Alphaproteobacteria; order Caulobacterales; family Caulobacteraceae; genus BOG-938. The sequence goes on along the minus strand of JAQGII010000340.1, from coordinate 1,937 downwards.
GGGAAGATGATGTGCCAGGCGATGGTGAAGGCGAACTGCAGCCTCGCCAGGATGAGCGCGTCGAGATGCATGAGAGCTCCGTGACCCAAGACCGCGACCGCCTTCCAGCCTGCCCAGCATAGGCCCGAGCGGCGGCGCATCAAAACGACGCCGAGCAAGGCCCATGCGATTTCAATTGCGAATGAGTTGCATCGGCGCTCGCATGTGCTACATAAGAGTCATTCGCATCGGGAGGTCTTCCCGGCGCGGCGAGAACGGCGAAATTCCATGTACGTCTGCAACTGCAACGGAATCCGCGAGAGAGACGTCCAGGCCGCGCTCGAGGCCGGCGCCGGACGGCCGGCCGATATTTTCCGCCATTGCCAGTCCGCCCCACAGTGCGCCAAATGCGTCTGTGACATGCGGCGCATGATCCAGGCTTCCGACGAGGCTCTGCGCTACGCCGCCCAATAGCCCAAGGGGGCGGCCATGCAGGGCGATCGCGACATCATCAGACTGCTGAATGCGGTGCTCACCAACGAGCTGACCGCGGTCAACCAGTACTTCCTGCACGCCCGCATGCTGCAGAACTGGGGCCTCAACCGGCTGGGCAAGATCGTCTACGACGAGTCCATCGGCGAGATGAAACACGCCGACAAGTTGATCAAGCGCATCCTGTTCCTGGACGGCCTGCCCAACCTGCAGGACCTGCACAAGCTGGCCATCGGCGAGACGGTGGGCGAGGTCCTGCGCGCGGACCTGATGCTGGAGGTGGGCGGCCGCACCACCCTGGTGGCCGGCGTGACCCAATGCGAGGCGGCGCGCGATTTCGTCACCCGCCAGGTGCTGGGCGACATCCTGACCGACACCGAGGAGCACATCGACTTCCTGGAAACCCAGCTCGGCCTGCTCGACAGCCTGGGCGACCAGAACTACCTGCAAAGCGCGCTGGGCGAACTGGAAGGGTAGAGCCCTACTCCGCCGCCCGGCGCGCGCCGGCGACGGCCGGGGTCAGGTCGCCGGAGAGATAGCCCTTGGCCATCTGGGCGGTGGACAGGGGCTTGATCTTGCCGGCCTGGCCCTCGGCGCCGAACTGCTGGAAGCGCTCCTGGCACAGCTTGCGCATGGCTTCCTTGGCCGGCTTCAGATAGGCGCGCGGATCGAATTCGCCGGGCTTTTCCACCAGCACCTTGCGGATGGCGGCGGTCATGGCCATCCGGTTGTCGGTGTCGATATTGACCTTGCGCACGCCGTGCTTGATGCCGCGCTGGATCTCTTCCACCGGCACGCCCCAGGTCTGGGGCATCTTGCCGCCGTACTGGTTGATCAGGTCCTGCAGGTCCTGCGGGACCGAGGACGAGCCGTGCATGACCAGGTGGGTGTTGGGTAGGCGGCGGTGGATCTCCTCGATCACGCCCATGGCCAGGACGTCGCCGTCCGGCTTGCGGGAAAATTTGTAGGCCCCGTGGCTGGTGCCCATGGCGATGGCCAGGGCGTCGACGCCGGTGGCCTTGACGAAGTCGACCGCCTGGTCCGGATCGGTCAGCAGCTGGCTGTGGTCCAGCCTGCCCTCGAAGCCGTGGCCGTCCTCTGCCTCGCCCATGCCCGTTTCCAGGCTGCCGAGCACACCCAGTTCGCCCTCCACCGACACGCCGCAGGCGTGGGCCATGTCCACCACCTGCCTGGTGACGGCGACGTTGTAGTCGTAGTCAGCGGGGGTCTTGGCGTCGGCCTTGAGGCTGCCGTCCATCATCACGCTGGTGAAGCCGTACTGGATGGCCGTGGCGCAGGTCGACGGGCTGTTGCCGTGGTCCTGGTGCATGCAGATCGGGATGTTGGGATAGAGCTCCACCAGGCCGTCGATCAGGTAGGTCAGCACCACATCGTTGGCGTAGCTGCGCGCGCCCCGGCTCGCCTGGATGATCACCGGAGCGTCGACCGCGGCCGCCGCCTCCATG
>JAQGII010000309.1 GCA_028291305.1 Caulobacteraceae bacterium | reverse complement strand
ACCGGCCGCAAGCTGAGCTACGGCCAGCTGGCCGAGAAGGCGGCCGGCATCCCCGCGCCGGACGTCAAGACGGTCACGCTCAAGGACCCCAAGGACTTCAAGATCGTCGGCAATTCGGTGCGCGGCTTCGACAGCCCCAAGATCGTCCGTGGCGAGCCCATCTTCGGCATCGACGTGACGCGTCCGGGCATGCTCTACGCGACCTTCACCCAGTGCCCCGTGCACGGCGGCAAGGTGAAGTCGGCCAAGCTCGACGCCGTGCTCGCCCATCCGGGGGTGAAGAAGGCGTTCGTCGTCGACGGCGGCGGAGACCTGCACTTCATCGCCCAGGGCCTCGCCTCGGGCGTGGCCATCGTCGCCGACAGCTGGTGGCGGGCCAAGACGGCGCGCGACAAGCTCCAGGTGGAGTGGGACGAAGGCCCCTACGCCGACCAGTCCAGCGCCAGGTTCCAGGCTATGGCCGACGAGCTCGGACCCAAGCCGGGCGCCACGACGATCCGCAAGGACGGCGACGCCGACGCGGCGCTGGCCAAGTCCGCCAAGGTGCTGCAGGCGGCCTACAGCTATCCGTTCCTGACCCACGCGCCGCTCGAGCCGCAGAACTGCACGGCCGAGTACAAGGACGGCAAGCTGGAGATCTGGGCCCCGACCCAGTTCCCCGAGCAGGGCCGCGGCGCCGTGGCCAAGGTGCTGGGCATCAAGCCCGAGGACATCACCATCCACATGGTCCGTTGCGGCGGCGGCTTCGGCCGGCGGCTGATGAACGACTTCATGGTGCAGTCCGCCTGGATCGCGCGCGAGACCGGGGCCCCGGTCAAGCTGCTGTGGACCCGCGAAGACGACATCGCCCACGACTTCTATCGCCCCGGCGGCTTCCACTACTTCAAGGCCGGGCTCGACGCCGGCGGCAAGGTGACCGCCTGGAAGAACCACTTCGTCAGCTACGGCGACAAGGGCAAGAACCTGTTCGCCACCGACATGACGGACCGCGAGCTGCCGTCCCGGCTGGTGGCCAACCTGACCACCGAAACCACCCTGATGCAGCTGGGCATCCCCACCGGCCCGATGCGGGCGCCGGGGTCCAACGCCCTGGCCTTCGTGCACCAGTCGTTCATCGACGAGCTGGCCCACGCCGCGGGCAAGGACCCGCTGCAGTTCCAGCTGGAGCTGCTCGGGGAGCCCCGGGTGCTGGGCGCGGCGGCCACGAAGGACCTGTTCGACACCGGGCGCATGCGCGGCGTCCTGGAGCTGGTGGCCCAGACCTCCGGCTGGGGCAAGACCCCGCTGCCGGCGCGGACCGGCATGGGCCTGGCCTGCTACTTCAGCCACGCCGGCTATTTCGCCGAGGTGGTGCAGGCCTCGGTTTCGGCGGCGGGCGCGGTGAAGGTCGAGAAGGTCTGGGTGGCCGGCGACGTCGGCAACCAGATCGTCAACCCGACCGGCGCCCTGAACCAGGTGCAGGGCTCGGCCATCGACGGCGTCGGCCAGGCCCTCGGCCTGGCGGTCACCCTCGACAAGGGCCGCATCGTGCAGACCAACTTCCACGAATACCCGCTGATCCGCATGCCCGCGGTCCCGCAGGTCGAGGTGGTGTTCCGCAGGACCGACAATCCGCCGACCGGCCTGGGCGAACCGGCCCTGCCGCCGGTGATCCCGGCCCTGTGCAACGCCATCTTCGCGGCCACCAACAAGCGCATCCGCTCGCTGCCCATCGATAGCGGTCAGCTGAAGGCGTAGCGGCCGCCGCGTCCGGCGCCGGCTGATCCCAGGATCCTGGGCGCAAGCCCTAGGATCGCGGGATGGTGGCTGCTAAGGGATTCCGCACACGCCGCTCGCAGGGCCTCCAGGATCGTGACCGTCATCGTCACCGGCGCCGCCGGCTTCATCGGGATGCACGTCTGCGAGCGCCTGCTGAGCCGCGGGGAGCGGGTGATCGGCGTCGACAACTTCAATGCCTACTACGACCCGGCGCTGAAGGAGGCCCGCGCGGCGCGGCTGGCGGCGTACAACGGCTTCGAGATGGCGCGGCTGGACATCGCCGACGCCGCGGCGCTGGAGACCCTGGCGCGCCGGGCCAAGCCGACCTGCGTGGTCCATCTGGCCGCCCAGGCGGGGGTCCGCTACTCGCTGGACAACCCGTTCGCCTATGAGCGCTCCAACCTGGCCGGGCATCTGTCGGTGCTGGAGCTGTGCCGCCGGCAGCCCAGCATCAAACATCTGGTCTACGCCTCCTCGAGCTCGGTCTACGGCGACCGGCCGCTGGGCGGGCAGGGTTTTCGCGAGGACGACCCGGTGGACGCCCCCGCGTCCCTCTATGCGGCCACCAAGCGCTCGGCCGAGCTGATGAGCTTCACCTATTCCAAGCTCTACGGCATGGCCCAGACGGGCCTGCGCTTCTTCACCGTCTACGGGCCCTGGGGCCGGCCCGACATGGCCTATTTCAGCTTCACTGAGAAGATCCTGGCGGGCCGCCCGATCGAGGTCTACGGCGACGGGCGGATGGCGCGGGACTTCACCTATATCGACGACATCGTCGACGGGGTGATGGGGGTGCTGGAGCATCCGCCGCAGGCGGGCGAGCACCGGCTGTTCAACATCGGCGGCGCCCGGCCGGTCGGCCTGATGGACATGATCGACGTCCTGGAGCACGCCCTGGGCCAGACCGCCGAGAAGCGGATGCGGCCGATGCAGCCGGGGGACGTCACCGCCACCTTCGCCGACATCTCGCGCCTGCAGGCCCTCAGCGGCTACGCCCCGAGGATCACCATCGAGGAGGGGCTGCCGCGCTTCGTCGCCTGGCGGCGGCAGTGGCATTCCGCCGAACCCGCATCCCGGCTATAAGCGCCCGATGGCAAACGGGACTCCCCCCTCAAAGGCCGGCGCGCGGATGCTCCGCCCGCTGATCTACGACGCCGCCGCCGCCGCCGCGGCCTTCGTCCTGGCCTACTACGTCGCCTCCGGACAGGTGTGGGCGTCGGGGGCCATGCCCGATCTGCGGCCCATGCTGCCGGGCGCGGCCGCCTTCGCCATCATCGCCGCCACGATCGCCTATTGGCAGGACCAGCACCGGGCCGTGTGGCGCTACACCTCCCTGGCCGACGCCATCCGCATCGTGCGGGTGTCGTTCCTGACCACCCTGCTGTTCGTGCCCCTGCTGATCTGGACGCCGGCCTTCGAGGCCACGCCCAGGCTGGCGCCGGTGCTGACCTTCTTCCTGATGGCCGCCCTGATGGCCGCGCCGCGGGTGGTGGCCCGCGCCCGCGCCGACGGCCGCACGCCGCGCCCCTTCACCACCCATCCCCGCCTCAACCCGCAGTCGGTGCCGGTGATCGTGATCGGCCAGCCCCAGCGCATCGAGC
>JAQGII010000247.1 GCA_028291305.1 Caulobacteraceae bacterium | reverse complement strand
ATCCAGATATTGGCGTCAGCTGCATAGGAAGCGAATTCCTGCATTGTGTATATAAAATCCGATAATCTCTAGCCGGTCCTGCACAAAACATCCGATATTCTGCACAAAACGACCGTGTTCTATATTTCAGTGTAATTTTCTAATCTATGTTCTTGACGCGTAGTCCTTGATCCGGAAATCATCCGCCGTCTCAGGGCGAGCCGGGATGGCTGGAGGAAATTGGGTGTTGCAGCATTTTGCGGTTTGGTTGGCGGCGACGCCGATCAGCATGGTCATCCAGAACGTGCTTTGGATCATCCCCGCCGTCCAGACCGTACACATCCTGGCCATTGCCGTGGTGATGTCCTCGGTGGCCATGATCACCCTGCGCATCTTCGGTCTGGCCGGACGCGGCTCGACCATGGCCGAGACGGCGGATCGCTACGTCCCATGGATATGGACGGCCCTGGCGATCCTGGCCCTCACCGGGCTCACCCTGATCACCGGCGAGCCGGTGCGTTCGCTGACCAATCCGGCGTTCCAGCTCAAGATGGCGATGCTGGCGGTCGCCATCGTCGTCACCACCCTGTTCCAGGTGACGGTCCTGCGCGGGTCCGTCGTTTGGACCGCGTCGCCGCGGCCGGCGCCGCCGGTGCGGGCCATGGCCCTGGCGACCATGATCCTGTGGTGCGCCATCGCCGTCGCCGGCCGCTGGATCGCCTACCTGATCCTCGACTACGGCGCCTGACCGCCGCCATGGCCCGGACGCAGACAAGTAAAGACATGGGAGTGGGCGGGTGAATCTGCAGAGCGTGTTCGACTGGCTTCAGAGCTGGCCGATTTCCGAGGGTATCCGCCAATCGTCGTGGATGTTCCCCGCCTTCGAGAGCGTCCATGTGATCGCCATCACCCTGGTGGTCGGGTCGGTGATGATCGTCGATCTGCGGGTGCTGGGGCTGACCACCACGCGCAAATCCGTGAGCGAATTGTCGTGGGAGGTCCTGCCCTGGACCTGGGGCCTGTTCCTGATCGCGCTGATCAGCGGCGCCTTCATGTTCGCGGCCAAGGCCAACGCCTATTTCACCGACACGCCCTTCCGCCTGAAGATGCTGCTGATGGCGGCGGCCGGATTGAACATGTTCTTCTTCCACTTCGTGCCGCTGAAGACCATCCACCGGTGGGACCGCGACGTGCAGGCGCCGGCGATCGCCAAGCTGTCGTGCGGCCTGTCGCTGGCCTTCTGGGTGCTGGTGGTGACGATGGGACGGTGGATCGGTTTCACCATCCAGGGTTAGGGGGCGGAGCCGCGCCTGCGGCCATGCGTGGCGACGACCAAGCGCATCTCAGGTTGAGTCGGAACGGCTGGTGAGAACGCCCGTTGTCAATTCGGGAGGGCGGCGATGTATCAGCGAATTTTACTAGCTTACGACGGCTCCGCCGAGGGCCGCACCGCGCTGCGGGAAGGCGCCCTGCTCGCCCGGTGCTGCAACGCGCAGGTGTTCCTGCTTTCGGTTGTCGGCGGAAGCCCTGGCGTCCAATTGGCCGAGGGGGCTTTTGCCGGCGCCATCGATCACGAACATCAGCAGCTCAAGGTGGTGTTCGAGGAGGGCGTGGAACGCCTGAAGCAGATGGGGTTCTCACCGGTCGCCAAGCTGGTCATCGGCGATCCCCTCGTCGAAATCCGAAGTTTCTGCAAAGAGGTTCGTGCAGACCTGGTGGTTGTCGGGCACCGCCGCAGAACCTTTGTCGAGCGATGGTGGGCGGGTCGCAGCGATGCCTATCTCGTCGATCAAATCGACTGCAGCCTGCTGATTGCCCGCAACTGGATCGACGACGAAACTTTCCGGACGGAAATGGCGGCGGCAGCGGGCCATCCGAGGTCTGTGGACCGCGACGGGTGATGCCCGTTGGCGAACGGCCGCGCGGTCGCCGTCAACCGGTCGCCTCGCCGGCCAGGGCGACGACATCGGGCATGTTGGCCAGCATCGTCTCAAGGCAGCTCAAAAGCTGATCGGCCTGGGCGGGTTCAAGACCCTGCAGAAGCCGCCGCTCCCGCTCGTCGGAAATGGCGGCCACCTTCTCGCACAGCTGCAGACCGGTGTCGGTCAGCGAAAGCGTGCGCGACTTGCCGCCGGCGGCATGGATCAAGCCGCTGGATTTGAGTGCCTTGAGCGCACGGCTCACCGCGCCCGGGTCGGCGCCGATGATCTCTGCGCAGCGCGCCGCGGTCAGTTGCGGCCTGCGGCCCAGAAGGTAGATCAGCCGGGCCTCCACGAAGCCTATGTTCAATTGGCCATAGGTCGCCGAGGCGCTGGAGATCAGGCGGTTGCTGAGCCAGTTGATATAGGTGGCGATGGTCGCGCTGGTGCGGACCTGGTTGGGCGTGCTGACCATTCGGTCCAGCCTCCTTGCTGTTGTGACGACCTGTTCATGCGGCAGCCCTCATTCGGTGCAGCTTGGCTCAATGTCAAATGAGCCAACGTATTGTCCAGTGTGGCGCCGCCGCGATGACCGGCTGTTCGAACCTGCGTGACGCGGCATGCGGAATGAGCGGATCGATCCGGTCGGGACTCACGATCTTCATGAGCAACCCCCTGCGGCAGCCCCCGAGCCCCCGCCTCGGGGGGAGCAGAGCTTCAGGATATTGAAGGAGCGCAACGGCCTGGGCGAGGGCGTGATTCAAATCTCCGGGCACGAAGGAGTGATCGGCGCGCGGAACATCAGCCCGGGCCCGACGGCGCCAGCGTTTTGCGCGGAACTGTCCTCCGGAGCCAGGGCTGACAGCCTCTAGCGGACGTGCCGCTCCAGCTCGGGGGTTCCGGCGGCGGGCGTTTCCGCAGCGAGGTCGAACTGCTCGCGGGCCGCGAGCACGCGCGTGCGGTTCTGCATGGCCCACTCGCCCAACGCCCTGACCGGGACCGCCAGCTCCCGCCCGAGGTCCGTCAGCCGGTACTCCACCTTCGGCGGAATGGTCGGGTGGATCGTGCGGGTGACGAACCCGTCGCGCTCCAGGCCCCTCAATGACGTCGTCAGCATCTTCTGGGAAATCCCATGCAGGGTCCTGCGCAGCTCGCTGAACCGCCGGGTCCCGCCGTGCAGCTCCATCACCAGCATGACGGACCATTTGTCGCCGATGCGGGCGAGAATCTCAGCGACCGGTCGGCAATCGGTTCCGTGCAGGTAACCGGGTTTCATGAAAGTGCCTCCTTCACAGGGCTCAGGCGATCTCTAAATTATACCAGGTCGCCTTTCTAGACCACTGCGCCTGGAGGACCCTCATGAGTAAGCCCCGCGTCGGCATCGTCATCTCCACCACTCGCGAGGGCCGCTTCGGCGACAAGCCGGCGGCCTGGATCCGCGACCTGGCCGCCGCCCGCGGCGACCTGGAGGTCGAGATCGTCGATCTCCGCGACTATCCGATGCCCTTCTTCGACGAGCCTGGCTCGCCGCTCTACATGCCGCCAAAGGACGAGGCCGCCTTGCGCTGGGGACAGAAGGTGGCCGAACTGGACGGCTTCATCTTCGTCACCGCGGAGTACAACCGCGGCCCGCCCGCGGTGCTCAAGAACGCGCTCGACTACGCCTATCGGGAATACAACCGCAAGCCGGCCGCCTATGTCGGTTATGGCGGCGTCGGCGGCGCGCGCGCAGTGGAGCAGCTGCGCCTGACCAGCATCGAACTGCAGATGGCCCCGACGCGGTCGGGCGTGCACATCGGCGGGGCCGACTTCATCGGCATGCTGATGCAGGGCAAGACCTTCGCCGACATGCCGCACCTGGAGCCGACCGCGGTGGCGATGTTGGATGAGTTCGCCTGGTGGGCGTACGCGCTCAAGGGCGCCCGTGAGGCGACGCAGGCAAAGGCGGCGTGACGCCCAAAGGAGCTTCGACATGACCCAAGCCAGCACGCTGCATTCGACGATCCCCACCCAGGACCGTCCGCGCAAGATCGTCCTTCGCACACGCGGACGCCGCCACGGCCCGATCACCCGGCTGATGAGTCCGGGCGACCTGGGCGAGGCGCTCAAGCCCTTCGTCTTTCTCGACCTGTTCGACATGGAACAGGCCTCGTTCTCCGGCATGGGCCTGCATCCCCATTCGGGCATCGCCACCGTGACCCACCTTTTCGAAGGCAGCGTCCGGTATGAGGACACCACGGGGGCCACCGGCGTATTGCCGCAAGGCGGCGTCGAATGGTTCAAGGCGGGCCACGGCGCCTGGCATGGCGGCGGGCCCGGCGAGACCGGCCGGGCGCGCGGTTTCCAGCTGTGGACCGCGCTTCCCCCGGAACACGAACTCGGACCGGTGGAAAGCATCTACCAGGCTCCAGAGGACGTCGCGCGGGATGGCCCGGCCCTGGTCCTCCTCGGCGCCCACGGCGCCGCGGCCAGCCCGCTGAAGGCGCCGTCGTCGATCAACTATCTGGCCGTGCGCCTGAAGGCCGGCGAATCCTGGCGCTACCAGCCCCCCGCCGACCACACGATCGCCTGGCTGGCCGTCGGCAAGGGCTGTCTGACCACCCCGGAGCGCGTGGACGCTGGCGAACTGGCGGCGTTCGAGCCGGCCAACACGGCGATCGACTGCTTCGCCGAGGCGGACACCGAGTTTGTCCTCGGCTCCGCCGTGGCCCATCCCCACGACCTGGTGCTCGGCTACTATTCCGTGCACACCAGCCAGGCCACGCTGGAGGCGGGTGAACGCCGGATCGACGAAATCCGGGCGCGCTTGCAGCAGGAGGGACGCCTGTAAGCCTGATGGGGTCGCGGCGCCGATGGGTGTTATGCCAGACCGGGCTCTCTAGTACGGCAGGCCGACGTAGTTCTCGGCCATCGCGGTCTGGGCGGCGCGCGAGCGGCTGAGGTAGTCCAGCTCGGCCACCTGCACCCTGTGCGCGAAGCCGTCGTCGCCGGGGAAGCGGTGCATCAGCTGGGTGAACCACCAGGAGAAGCGCACGGCCTTCCAGACGCGCGACAAGGCCTGGGCGGAATAGCCGTCGAGGCCGGTCTGGCTGCCGTTGCGGTAGAAGCCGACGATCGCTTCGCACAGGTAGTAGGCGTCGGAGGCCGCCAGGTTCAGCCCCTTGGCGCCGGTGGGCGGCACGATGTGGGCGGCGTCGCCGGCCAGGAACAGCCGGCCGTGGCGCATCGGCTCGGCGACATAGCTGCGCAGCGGCGCGATGCTCTTCTCAAGCGACGGCCCCCGGGTCATGCCCGCGGCGGCCTTGGGGCCCAGGCGGATGGCCAGTTCGTCCCAGATGCGGTCGTCCGGCCAGTCCTCCAGCTTCTCGTCCAGAGAGACCTGCACATAGTAGCGGCTGCGCTGCGTCGAACGCATCGAGGCCAGGGCGAAGCCGCGCGGGTGGTTGGAATAGATCAGCTCATGGCTGCAGGGTGGCACGTCGGCCAGCAGGCCGAGCCAGCCGAAAGGATAGATGCGCTCGAAGGTCTTGCGCAGGTCCTGCGGGATCATCTTGTGCGACACGCCGTGGGCGCCGTCGCAGCCGGCGATGAAGTCGCAGTCCAGGCGCACCTCCTGCCCGTCCTTGCGGTAGGTGACGTAGGGCTCGTCGGTGGCGATGTCGTGCAGGGCCACGTCCTCGGCTTCGAACACCGGTTGGTCGCGCGTCGCCAGGATGGCGTTGAGGTCCCGGGTCAGCTCGGTCTGGCCGTAGACGGTCAGCGGCTTGCCGGCCACGGCCTGCAGGTCGATGCGGAAGGTCTCGCCGTCGCAGGCCAGGCTCACCCCGTGGTGCGGCAGGCCTTCGGCGTTCAGGCGCTCGGCGGCGCCGATCCGCTGGAGCAGGGAAACGGTGCCCTGCTCGAGGACGCCGGCGCGGATGCGTTCCTCGACATAGGCGCGGCTGCGGCGCTCCAGCACCACGCTGTCGATGCCGGCCACGTGCAGCTGCTGGGCGAGGATCAGCCCGGCTGGGCCTCCGCCGATGATGGCGACCTGGGTGCGCATGCTTTCTCCCGATTTTGCACTTTTATCTGCCCGTGGCGCGCGGCGGCCCATAGACGTTCCGCCGAAAGTCTTGCACTTTTCAAGGCATGGCCGCCTCGCCCTCCAACCTTGTGCCCGTCTTCCAGCTCTACGGGGAGGTCGAGACGGCGCGCTGGCCCGAGGCCGAGGCGGGCTTCGTGCATCTGGAGACCATCCGCGCACGCGCCGGCTTGCACAATTGGGAGATTCGACCGCACAGGCATGTGGACCTGCACCAATGCCTGCTGATCCTCAAAGGCCGCGGGCGGTTCACCGTGGACGGCGCGGAGCAGCCGGTCGCCGCGCCGGCGGTGCTGTCGGTGCCGCCGACACTGATCCATGCCTTCGCCTTCGAACCCGACACCGAAGGCTATGTCCTGACCGTGTCGGACACTTTCCTGAGCCGGGCGCTGGAAGGCGAGCCCGGCCTGCTGTCGATCTGCGGCGGACCGGTGGCGGTGTCGGTCAAGTCGGAACGCGATCTGGCCAGCCTGGCGTCGGCCTTCGAAGCGGTGGACTACGAGTTGCATTGGCCGCGCCCGGGCCGGGCGCGGGCGATCGTCGCCTATCTGAACCTGATCCTGATCGCCGCGGATCGCCTGGTCGCCGAGGGCCAAAGACAGGTCGGCGCGCCGGCGCGGGAAGCCGCGTTGCTCGACGCCTTGCGGGGGCTGATCCACCGCCACGCCTTGGAGAACTGGGGCGTGGAAGATTACGCCAGGGCGCTGTGCGTCACCTCGGGCCGGCTGACGGCCGCCTGCCGCCGGATCGCCGGCCGTTCACCCATGCAACTGGTCCACGACCGGCTGATGATCGAGGCCAAGCGAAATCTCATCTACACCTGCATGAGCGTGCAGGAGATCAGCTACGCGCTGGGGTTTGCCGATCCCGCCTACTTCTCCCGTTTCTTCAGTCGCCGACAGGGCGTCTCCCCTCAGCGGTTCAGGCAGGGTCAGCAGGCGCAGCCTTCGCAGGTTTAACGCCGATGCCTGCGCTGCGGCGTCAGGTTTCGCTGGACGGTTCGGAGGTCGCGGCCAGGCGCAGGGCGGCGTCTTCCAGCCGCTGGAGCATGGATACGAGGAGGGCGACCTCGTCCCGGTCGAAGTCGGCGAGCACGGCATCCTCGAGCGCCAGCGCTTTCGGCGCGACCTGATCGTAGAGGGCATGGCCTTCGCGGGTCAGCGACAGCAGATGCGAGCGCTGGTCCTTTGGGTTCGCAGAACGTCTGACCAGTCCCCGTTCGACGAGGGCGATGGCCGCCCGGCTCACCGTTACCTTGTCCATCCGGGTGACGGCGCCCAGGCCGAACTGGCTGACGCTGCCCTGCTCTGCCAGGATCGCGACCAGCCGCCATTCGGGGATGTTCAACCCGAACAGGGCCCGATAGGCGCCCGCGATGACGTCGCTCACCGTGTTCGATGCGATGGACAGGCGGTAGGGCACGAATTCGCCGAGCTTGAGCACCCGATCCCTGATCATTGGTCCTTCCCCCGAGGCGACGCCGCGGAGCCTAAGAGCCACGACATGGCGCCTGCCGTCCAGGCGCCTCCAAAAGACGTCTCAATTGACACTACTTTTGCGGATAAGTAGTATCTGATGATACCAGTTTTGCAGGATTTTCCGCCATGGTCGCCGATTCCGCCAATCCTCTCGGTCTAGACGGCTTTGCGTTCGCCGAGTTCACGTCCCCGGACCCCGCGGCGATGGCCGCGCAGTTCGAGCGCCTGGGTTTTGTGGCTGCGGCGCGCGATCCGGAGCGCCAGTTGACGCTCTACAGGCAAGGGCGGATTCGACTGCTGCTGAACGCCGGCGGGGGCCAGGCCGCCGAGTTCCGCGCCGCCCACGGCCCTTCCGCGAACGGCATGGCGTTCCGCGTCGCCAATGCGGCGGAGGCCAAGGCGGTGGCCCTGGAGCGCGGGGCGGTCGGGGTCGATGCCTCGGGCAGCGCTCTGCCGAACGCCGAGGTGATCCAGGGCATCGGCGGTTCGCTGCTGTATCTCGTGGACAAGGACCCCTTCGCCGATTGGCAGGAGGTCCCCGGCTGGCGGGAAGAGGCGGCCAAATCGGACGTGGGCCTCGATATCCTCGACCATCTGACCCACAACGTGCGCCGCGGCGAAATGCGGACCTGGTCGTCCTTCTACGGCAAGCTGTTCGGCTTCGTGGAGCAGAAGTATTTCGACATCAAGGGCCAGGCGACGGGCCTGTTCAGCCAGGCGATGATCGCGCCGGACGGGGCGATCCGCATCCCCCTGAACGAAAGCCAGGACGACCACAGCCAGATCGAGGAGTACCTGCGCCAGTACAAGGGCGAGGGCATCCAGCATCTGGCCTTCACCACCGACAATATCTACGAGACCGTGGAAAAGCTGCGCGCCCGGGGCGTGCCGCTGCAGGACACGATCGAGACCTATTACGAGCTGGTCGACAAGCGGGTCCCCGGGCACGGCGAAGACCTGCAGCGCCTCAAGCGCAACCGGATCCTGATCGACGGTTCGGTGGAGGAGGAGGGCATCCTCCTGCAGATCTTCACCGAAACCATTTTCGGTCCGATCTTCTTCGAAATCATCCAGCGCAAAGGCAATGAGGGCTTTGGCAACGGCAATTTCCAGGCTCTCTTCGAGTCCATCGAGCTGGATCAGATCCGCAGGGGTGTGATCAAGGTCGACGCCTGACCCCAGGCGCGGAGGAAAGCCATGAACATCCGAACCAAGGCCGGATTCGCCCCGCCGCTGACCGGCTTCGGCGGCCATTTCGAAACCGAGGCCGTTCCCGGGGCCTTGCCGGTGGGCAGGAACTCGCCGCAGAAGACGCCCTTCGGCCTCTATGCCGAGCAGCTGTCCGGCACGGCCTTCACCGCGCCGCGCAGCGAGAATCGGCGGTCATGGCTCTACCGGATACGCCCCGCCGCCAGTCACGCCCCGTTCACGGCCTACGAGCACCCTACGCTTCTGCGCGCCGGGCCGTTCGATGAAGCGGCGCCGTCGCCCAATCGCCTGCGATGGGACCCGCTGCCCTTGCCGCAGGCTCCGGTCGATTTCGTTGACGGCCTGGTGACCTACGGCGGCAATGGCGACGTCGGCGCCGGTGTCGGTGTGGCGATCCACCTGTATGCCGCCACCCAGGCCATGACCGACCGCGTCTTCTTCTCGGCCGACGGGGAGCTGCTGATCGTGCCGCAGCAGGGCCGGCTGACGCTCAAGACCGAACTGGGCGTGATCGACCTGGAGCCGGAGCAGATCGCGGTGATCCCGCGCGGCGTCCGCTTCTCGGTCGGCCTGCCCGACGGGACCGCGCGGGGCTATGTCTGCGAAAACTATGGCGCCCTGTTCCGCCTGCCCGACCTGGGCCCCATCGGGTCCAATGGGCTCGCCAATCCCCGGGATTTCGAGACGCCGCAGGCCTGGTTCGAGGACCGTGACCAGCCCACCGAACTGATCCAGAAATTCCAGGGCCGCCTTTGGACCACGACGCTCGACCACTCGCCGCTGGACGTCGTGGCCTGGCACGGCAATCTTGCGCCCTATGCCTATGACCTGAGGCGCTTCAATACGATCAACACCGTCAGCTTCGATCACCCCGATCCGTCGATCTTCACCGTGCTGACGTCGCCCTCCGACACGCCGGGGACCGCCAACTGCGACTTCGTCATCTTCCCGCCGCGCTGGATGGTCGCCGAGGACACGTTCCGGCCGCCGTGGTTCCACCGCAACGTGATGAGCGAGTTCATGGGCCTGGTCAGCGGTTCGTATGACGCGAAGGAGGGCGGCTTCGCTCCCGGCGGCGCCTCGCTGCACAACCAGATGAACGGGCACGGGCCCGATCGCGCCAGCTATGAAAAAGCCGTCGCGGCCGACCTGAAACCCCACCGCATCAGCGACACGATGGCTTTCATGTTCGAGAGCTGCTGGGTCATCCGCCCGACCAAATGGGCCACAGAAACCCCCCTGGCCCAGCCCGACTACGACGCGGTCTGGCAGGGATTCCGCAAGGCCGAATTGCCGCAATGAGTTTCCCTGTTGACGAGACCCACGCCCCGACGCTCAGAAGTTGGGTCGCAAGCGCCGACGCGCATCCCGAGTTTCCCATTCAAAACCTGCCGTTCGGCATCTTTTCGCCGGCGGGTGGCGATCCGCGCGCGGGTGTGGCGATCGGGTCGCAAATCCTCGACCTGAGGGCCGCCGCCGGGGCGGGGCTCCTTCCCGACGTGGCGGTTGCGGCGCTGGGCGTGGCGACGCTGAATGGCTTGCTGGGGTTGCCGGCGGGCGACCGCCTGGCGCTGCGCCGCCGGCTTTCGGCGCTGCTCTGCGACGACGCCCACCGCGGCGCGGTCGAACCGCTGCTGCACGACAGCGGAAGCTGCACGCTGCATCTGCCGGCGGCGATCGGCGACTACACCGATTTCTATGTCGGCATCCACCACGCCACCAATGTCGGCCGCCTGTTCCGGCCCGACAATCCGCTCCTGCCCAACTACAAGTACGTTCCGATCGGATACCACGGTCGCGCCTCGTCCGTGCGGCCCTCCGGCGTCCCCGTCGTTCGTCCCAAGGGCCAGAGCAAGTCGCCCCAGGCGGACGCGCCCAGTTTCGGGCCGTCGCGACGGCTCGACTATGAGCTGGAGCTCGGCATCTGGATCGGGCCTGGAAACGGCTTGGGCCAGTCCATCGACATCCACGATGCGAGCCAACACATCGCCGGCTTTTGCCTTCTGAACGACTGGTCGGCGAGGGATCTGCAGGCCTGGGAGTATCAGCCGCTGGGGCCGTTCCTCGCCAAGAACTTCCAGACGACCGTTTCTGCCTGGGTGGTGACGAGCGAGGCGCTGGCGCCCTTCCGCCTGGCCCAACCGGCCCGGCCCGAGGGCGACCCGAGGCCGCTCGACTATCTGTGGGATGAAGGCGATCAGGGCCACGGAGCGCTGGCCGTCGAACTCGAGGTCTTCCTGCTCACGCAGAAGATGCGCGCCGCCGGTTTGCCGCCCTATCGCCTGAGCCGCGGACCGGCCAGCAACATGTATTGGACGGTCGCCCAGATCGTGACCCACCACGCCTCCAACGGCTGCAACCTGAACCCCGGCGACCTGCTGGGCACGGGCACCATCTCGGCCCCGCGCAAAGATGGATACGGCAGCCTGCTGGAGATTTCCGCCGGCGGGGCCGAACCCCGGGAATTGCCCAACGGCGAGACGCGCACCTTCATCGAGGACGGCGACGAAATCATCCTCTCCGGCAGGGCGCACGCGGAGGGGCGGGTGTCCATCGGCTTCGGGGAATGCCGGGCGCGCATCCTGGCCGCGTCATGAGCGGGGCGCCTCTCAGGCTGCACGGCTACTGGCGCTCGTCGGCGTCCTATCGGGTGCGCATCGCGCTGAACCTCAAGGGACTGGCTTACGAGCAGACGACCTACGACCTGCGCACGGGGGCGCACCGGAGCGCGCCCTACCTGGACATCGCGCCCCAGGGTCTGGTGCCCGCCCTCGACACGGGCGAAGGGGTGTTGACCCAGAGCACCGCGATCCTGGAATGGCTCGAGGAACGGGCCCCGTCGCCTCCGCTGTTGCCTGCCGACATGCAGGGCCGGGCCGTCGTTCGGGGCATGGCGGCCCTGATCGGCTGCGACATCCACCCGCTCAACAATCTGCGCGTCCTGCAGGCTCTGAGATCGGATTTCGGCGCGCAGCCGGAGGCGGTGAAGGCCTGGATCGCGCAGTGGATCCAGGCAGGCTTCGGCGGCCTGGAGGAGCTCATCGCAGGCCACGGCGCAGGGTTCGCCTACGGCGACACGCCGACGCTGGCAGACTGTTTCCTGGTCCCCCAACTCTATGCGGCCGAGCGGTTCGAGGTGGACGTGACGGCCTTTCCGCATCTGCGGGCCGCGGCTGAGCGGGCGAGGGCATTGCCGGCGTTCGCGGCCGCCCATCCGCAACGGCAGCCGGACGCGGACCCGGCATGAGCCTGGCCGACCGGCTCAAGGAAACTCCAGCCGGAGTGACCTTGTGCCCGCTGGAGGACATCCCGGATCCGGGCAGCCGCGGCTTCGTCCTTGAGATACGCCAGCGGATGTTCCATGGCTTCGTCGTGCGTAGGGGATCGGAGGTCTTCGGCTACGTCGATCAGTGCCCGCACATGGGCCTGCCCCTGGCGCGCACCCTGGACGATTACCTCGTCCCCTCCGGGACTCTCATCGCCTGCGGATGGCATGGCGCCCTGTTCGAGATTTCGGATGGGCGCTGCGTCGGAGGTCCATGCGCCGGCGCGGAATTGCATCCGTGGCCGGTCGCCGTGCGGGCCGGCATGGTGGTGACGGCGTGAACGAGCCCGTCGGCCGCCCCAATTTCATGGCGGGATCCCACCGAAAGTCCTAGCTTCGTCGGGTGGCTCATGTGGAGGACGTCCGGTGGCTGTGATCTTCGCGCGCATCCGAGTTTCGGACATCGACCGCTGGCACGCCGCCTTCCTGGAGGCGGACCCGATCCGGCGAGAGCAGGGGATATCTGTGCACGCCATCTACCGTGACGCCACCTACCATAACGGTCTGATCGTGATGCTGGATGTCGAAGACCTGGACCGCGCCCAGGAGTTTTATAATTCGGACGAGCAGCGCCAGAGGATGGCGCGCTCGGGCATCGAGCGTCCCGCCGAGCTCTGGATGGGCGACGCCTTCTAGGCCTTGGGCGCAGGGTTTCGCTGTGCCCGCGGGTTCTTCTAGGGAACCAGCCAGAGGGCCACGGCCGCCAGGGCCAGCAGACTGACGCCCGTGAGAACGAGGCTGGTCTTGAGCCGGAACCTCAGGCTGAAGAACAGCACATAGCCGCTCAGCGACAGGGCGAGCACAACGTAGCCGGCGCTGTCGATGACGAAGCGCCAGGCTGAACCGCTGTTCTTGCCGCGGTGCAGGTCCTGGATGAAGGCGGTCAGATTGGCCTGCGCGGTCTTCACGTCGCTGCGGCCGCTGGCCAGGTCGACGTCGATGTCGCTCGACCCCTTGGGGCCCTCCAGGCGCAGCAGCGCTTCGCGGCCCTGCAGATCGCCGCTGGCGTAGGCGCCGATCAGCGGGGTCTTGCGGGCGATGATCTGGGCCAGCGCGCGCGCCTGGTCGGGGGAGGCCTTGGCAGCCGCCAGTTCCGCCGGGGACAGGGTCACGGTCGCGGACCGTTCCGCTGGTTGGTAGCGGTCGAACCATTCGGGATGGTTCAGCAGGATGCCGGTGGCCGAAAAGAAGATCAGGGCCAGAAAGGCGAAAGCCGAGAGATAGGCGTGCAGCATCCGGCTCAGGCGGAACAGGCCGCCCTTGTCGAAAGCCCGCTTGGCCGCCTTGCGATCACCCGGCGATGTCTTGTCGCGGACCGGCGCGTTCATGCGGGTTTGCCGTACCGCGCGGCGGCGGGGCCCGCTTCGACGCCGGCGGCCGCGGCGCCGGAAGCGGCCTTGGTCCCCAGGTCCAGGGTGATGGTCTGGTAGCTATGGCCGCCATGTTCGCGCGAGGTCTCGATATTGATGGTGTATCGCCCCTGGCCGACCGGATGTCCGGCGTCGTCCATGCCGTCCCACGCGGCGGTGTAGCGTCCCGGCTGGCGGCTGGGCCGGGTGACGGTATCGATCCTGTCCACGGCTCCAGGCTCGGCGCTGAAGGCCTTGTACCAGACGTAGTTGCTGTCCAGGTACCGGCGGGGCCGGGTCCCCAGATGGAACAGGGTGCGGACCAGGTCCCCGCGCTCGTCCGTTATCCAGATCGCCACGAACGGCGGCCGATAGCGGCCCAGCGACAGCTGCGGGATCTCGTACTGGATCTCGACGTCGTATCCTGCCGGCCAGGCCGCCGCGCCGCTCAGCGCGACGAGCGTCGGCGCGCAGCTGGACGGCCCGGCCGCGGTCAGGGGAATGAGATAGGCGTCCCAACCCGAGGTCCGGTGTTCGTCTCCCTCGGCGGTCAGGATACGCGCCTGCGCCCCCGGCGTGCGGTCGACCAGGGCCAGGCCGCGATCGACGGGCATGACCGACAGGGCGGTGGCCAGGGCGTCAGCGTCGGCCGCCCGGTCGGCGATGACGGTGACCGTCGCCGGCGCCACCGGCTGCCCGACGGCGGGCGAGAGGGTGTGGCCATAGGCACAGCCGTCGATGACGCGGTCGCGGGCGCCGGCTCCGCTCGTGGCCACGGCCTTGTCCACGACGGCGATCAGGCGAGCGGGCGGGGCGTTGTCGGCCGATGCGCCGTCAGCGACGCCGATCCGCCAGCCGGATCCGTCCGGTCCGGCTCCGCGGCAACGCAGGTCGCCGCCGATATCCAGCATCAGGCCGGCGGCGCCTGGCGCAGCGCGCTGCGCGGCCTCCAGGGCGGCGTCGACGATGTACCCCTTGGCCAGGGCGTCGAGCGCGAAGGTCACGCCCGCGCGGTCGACGGTTCGCGTCGCGGAGTCCAGGAAGACCGGGGCGGCTTCGTTGCGCGAGGCCACCTGCGCCAACAGAGGCGCAGTCGGCAGCCGGCCGTCCCGCTCCGCGACATTCCAGTACGCCTCGACCTCGCCCAGGCGCGGGGTGAAGGCGCCATCGCAGCGTGACCGCCAGGTTTCGCAGTTTTCGATGACGTCGAAGAGGTCCTGCGAAACGGACATCGGGCCCGGCGAAGCGTTCAATCGCGCCAGTTCGGAGTCTGTCCGCCAGCCGCTCAGCACCAGGTCCAGGCGGCTTATCTCCGCCCGCGCCGCTGAAAGCGCCTGGAGGGCCTGCGCTGCATCCACGCCCGTGACGGTGAAATCCATGGAGGTGCCCAGGACATGGTCGTCATGGAACCGATGGACGGCGGCCGATGCGGGCGAAGCGACGGCCACGGGTATCAGGGCGGCGCTGGCGAGCAACCAGGACGAAGCAGCGGGCATGACGTTGGGCTCTCCGAGCAGACGACCCCTCCGGGTAGCAGGAAGATGTTTCCCTAATGCGGCCGATTTGTTGCGTTCCTGCTCAGTCGGCCGTCCGCTGCGGCGGCAGCCGTCGCCGGATCAATCCTGACCGACCCAGCGATATCCGACGCCCGCTTCCGTCAGGATCAGCAGCGGCGCCGCCGGATCCGCCTCGATCTTCTGGCGCAGCTGGCCGACGAAGACCCGCAGGTACTGCACATCCTGCTCGTGGGCGGGACCCCAGACGGCGGTGAGCAGCTGGCGGTGGGTGACCACCTTGCCCGCGCCCTGGACCAGCTGGGCCAACAGGTCGTATTCGCGCGGCGACAGGCGGATGGGAACACCCGCGCGGGTGACCAGGCGCTTGATCAGATCGATGATCAGGTCGCCCGAGGTGACCACGGGTTCAGAGCCCCCGTCCCGCAGCCTGTGGCGCAGGGCGGCGCGGATACGGGCCAGCAATTCGCCGACCCCGAAGGGCTTCTCCACATAGTCGTCGGCGCCCAGGTCCAGGGCGTCGATCTTC
>JAQGII010000231.1 GCA_028291305.1 Caulobacteraceae bacterium | reverse complement strand
CCACGTCCAGGTGCTGCATTCGACCTTCAGCGTGACCCAGTTCGTGCGCGAGTTCGCGGTGATGCCGACGGTGACGTTCGAGGCCATCGACAACGGCGTGATCTACAAGGCCTACCGCAAGCTGGAGGACGGGCGCGAGGTCGACCGCGTGTCCACCTGGATGGTCCCCAACGTCATGAGCGTGCCCGCCGTCACCCTGGCCCCCGGCCGGCCGGACATGCTGGGCTTCTCGGTCCCGGTGGACGACCGCCACAGCCGCATCCTGATGGTGCTGCGCGCCAAGCGGGGGATGGCCGACATCTTCGATCCGGACGTCGGCCTGGCCAGCATGAAGCCCTGGAGCCAGATGACGGTGGCGGAGCGGCAGGACCGGCCCGGCGACTACGAGGCGCAGGCGGGCCAGGGACCGATCTCCCTGCATTCGGAGGAGCACCTGGTCACCTCCGACCGCGGCGTCGCCATGCAGCGCCGCATGCTGGCGCGGGAGATCGACAAGGTGGCCCGGGGCGAACACCCCGTCGGCGTCGCCTTCGGCCCGGCCGAGCAGATGGTCCACGTGCCGTCGGGGAATTTCTACCGCTAGGGCGGATCGGGCTGAACGGGCGATCGTCGCTTGGGTCCCCCGGTCAAGCCGGGGGATGACGGTATGGGAGGGCGAGGAACCTAGGCGGTGCGGCTGAGGTTAGGATACAACCACACGCGGCGCCCGCGCGCCGGCAGGATGCCGCCCCATGGCCCACGTCAATCCGCCGTCCACCGCCAAGATCGGGGGCCAGCCCCTGCACGCGCGGCTGGTGTCCTTCCCGATCGGCTGCTTCGTGGCGACCTTCGTCACCGACCTGATCTATTGGCGCACCGCCGCGGGGATGTGGGAGACCTTCTCCATCTGGCTGTTGACCTTCGGCCTGATCGGGGCCGTGCCGGCCATCCTGACGGGGTTGATCGACTTCGCCGGCAGCGCCCGCATCCGCGCCCTGAGGCCGGCCTGGCCGCACGCCCTGGGCAACGGGCTGGCGATCCTGCTGTCGCTGGTCAACGCCTTCGTCCACAGCCGCGACGGCTACACCGCCGTGGTCCCCACGGGGCTCGTCCTGTCCGGGCTCGTCGTGCTGATCCTGGCCTGCACCGGCTGGCTCGGCGGCGAGATGGTCTACCGCCACCATGTCGGCGCGGCCGACTGATGCGCGCCAGCGAGAGCCACACCATGCGCCTGTCCCGCCTCGCCCTGCTCTGCGCCGCCGGCCCGACCCTCGTCATGGCCCTGGTCCTGGCCGGCTGCGGCGAGAAGCCCGCCGATCCCTCGACCCAGATCGGCCCCAACCCCGTCCTGCCGGAGCCGCACCAGTACCTGCTGCCGCCGATGCGCGTCGCCACCCCCCAGCCGTGGGGCAAGGCCGTGCCGACGGTGGCGCCGGGCCTGAAGGTCCAGGCCCTGGCCAAGGGACTGATGCATCCCCGCTCGCTGTACGTGCTGCCCAATGGCGACGTGCTGGTGGTGGAGAGCAGCGGGCCCCAGGCGCCGCTCAACCGGCCCAAGGACTTCATCATGGGCCTGGTGATCGCGACGACCGGCGCCGCCGCCGAGGGCGGCAACCGCATCACCCTGCTGCGCGGGGTCAAGCCCAACGGCTTCGCCGAGCAGCGGTCGGTGTTCCTGGAGAACCTCAACTCGCCGTTCGGCGTGGTGCTGGTGGGCGGCGACCTCTATGTCGCCGACACCGACGCCATCGTCCGCTTCCCCTATGCCGAAGGGCAGATGCGGATCACCGCGCCGGGGGTCCGGCTGACGGAACTGCCCGGCGGGCCGATCGACCACCACTGGACCAAGAGCCTGACGGCCAGCCCGGACGGGACCAAGCTCTATGTCGGGGTCGGCTCCAACAGCAACGCCGCCGAGAACGGCATGGAGGCCGAGCGCGGCCGCGCCGCCGTCTGGGAGGTCGACCGCGCCAGCGGCGCCGCGCGGGTGTTCGCCAGCGGCCTGCGCAACCCCACCGCCGTGCAGTTCGAGCCCGCCAGCGGCCGGCTGTGGGCGGTGGTCAACGAGCGCGACGAGATCGGCCCCAACCTGGTGCCCGACTACCTGACCTCGGTGCAGGACGGCGCCTTCTACGGCTGGCCCTACAGCTACTACGGCCAGCATGTGGACGTGCGGGTGCAGCCGCAGCGGCCGGACCTGGTGGCCAGGGCGATCCCGCCCGACTATGCCCTGAGCTCGCACGTGGCGCCCCTGGGCCTGGCCTTCTACACGGCCTCCGCCCTGCCCGCGGCCTATCGCGGCGGCGCCTTCGTCAGCGAGCACGGCAGCTGGGACCGCGACCCGCTCAACGGCTACAAGGTGATCCATGTGCCGTTCGCCGGCGGGCGGCCGAGCGGCAAGCCGCAGGACGTGGTGACCGGCTTCCTCACCGCCGACAACAAACATGCCCGCGGCCGGCCGGTGGGTCTGGCGGTGGACAAGACCGGCGCCCTGCTGGTGGCCGACGACCTCGGCGACACGGTGTGGCGGGTGACCGGCGGCTAGACGCCGGGCCTTCCCATGGCGGGTTTTCGCGCAGCCCCCTCGCCCCCCCCAATACCGTCATCCCCCGGCTTGACCGGGGGACCCAAGCGACGATCACCCGCGCAGGCGCTCGATCAGCGGCGGCCAATGTCGCTTGGGTCCCCCGGTCCGTCCTTCGGACGTCCGTGGGATGACGATATGAGGACTAGTTGGCCGGCGTCATCACCTTGGCGTCCACCGGCACGTCCTTGGCGGTCAGCCCGGCGTAGAGGAACAGGTCCTTGCGCGCGGCCCGGTCGACGGCGGCCGGGGTGACGGCGGTTCCCCAGACGAACAGCCGCTCCAGCTTGGGCAGCCCCGCCACCTGCTGGAAGCCGGCGTCGGTGATCCTGGTGTTGACCAGGTTGAGGTAGGTCAGGGTCTTGATGCCGGCGATGTCCTTGGCCGCCGCGTCGGTGACGGCGTTGCCTTCCAGGCGCAGGTTGGCGAGGTTGGGCAGGGCGGCGATGGTTGCGACCATGGCGTCGGTGACGCCCGCATGGCGCAGGTTCAGCTGCAGGACCTGCGGCCCGAGCCTGGCCAGGTCGGCCATGGCGGCCTCGGTCACCGGCTTGACCGCGACATAGTCGGCCGCCACCAGGTTGGAGCCCGCGGACATCCGGCGGACGATGAAGCCGTCGGCCACCACCTTGTCGACCAGCGCCTTGTCGGCGGCGGGGACGGTGGGCAGGGCGACCTGCCGGGCCGGGCCGGCGTCGTCTGCCGACGCGGCGTCGCCGCCGCCGAGGATCGACTTCAGCGCCGCCGAGGCCTCGGGGGTCAGCTTCAGGGTGGAGACCCTGGCGCTCCTGGGCGCGCCCTGCGCGATCCACCAGCCGATGGCGGCCACTTCGCTCCGGGTCAGCGGCGGCTTGCCGTCCTGGGGCATGAAGTCCTTGTGGTCGGACGGCAGGCTGACGCGGCGCAGCAGGTCGCTCTTGCCGGGCTCGCCGGGGATCACCGCGCGGCCGCTGCGCCCGCCCTGCATGACCGCATCATAGCTGGTCAGCGACAGGCCGCCGCGCGACTGGTCGTCGGAGTGGCAGAAGCCGCAGCGGCGGTCGAGCGAGGGGCCGACCACGTCGAGGTAGATGTCGGCGGCGGCCACGTCCCTGGGCTTGGGCCGCTCGGCGGCCAGCGGCAGCCTAGGCAGGTAGACCACGGCGGCGAACACGGCGACCGCCGCCGGGATGGCCAGCAGGCGCCGGTCGGTGAAGGAGCCCGGCTTCACGCCGGGAACCATGCGCGCCACGGTCTGGTCGCGCGAGACGAAGTGGTGCTTGAGCGCCCCGGCCACGTGCAGGCCGAGCAGGCCAAGCATGACCCAGACCAGCAGGGCGTGCGCCTGGCCGGAGACGTTGGCCAGGCTCTCCTGCAGGTTGCCCGGCAGCAGCGCGGCGAAGGGGAAGCGCGGCCAGGGGATGGCGCCGAAGACCTTCATGCCGCCGGTCCGCTCCAGCGAGACCATGGCCCAGCCGGTCAGGGGCAGGAGCAGCAGCAGGCCGTAGAAGCCCATGTGCACCGCGTGCGAGGCGATCCGCTCGATCCTGTTCAGGCCGGCGCCGTGCGGCGGCGGCGGGTTCATGGCGCGCCAGACCATGCGGCCGACGGTCAGGACCAGGATGCTGACGCCGACCGACTTGTGCACCTGCAGCAGGATGGAGCGGGGCAGTCCGTCGAGGTCGCCCATGTGCCAGCCGAGGGTCAGCTGCAGCACGATGCCGGCGGCGATGGCCCAGTGGAAGGCGATGGCGACCGTCGAATAGCGGTCGCTGAGAACCTTGATGGCGGGAGTCCGGACGGACTTCAGCATCTTCCAGGACCTCCCTTGCGCGGAACCGTTCGCGGTCCCGCCTGATGGCGCGCGCCGCCGGGTTGCGGCCCCTGGCGCCGACTATCGGTGTGGGCGTCATGAGTTGCCATGTCAACAACAGTTGACTTCACATTGAGGTTACATGACGACCCTTGCGGAGACATGCGGCCAGTGGAAGGGGCGCCCGCTCTCCTAGACGTTCATGATGGCCAGGGATTCGGCGATGCTCTTGACCGGGTCGGCCCCCGGCGTCAGGCGCCATTCGTGGCAGACGTAGCCGTCGTAGCCGGTGTCGGCGATGACCCCCGCGATCATCCGGTAGTTCAGCTCCTGGCGGCCGTCGATCTCCTTGCGCGCCGGCACGCCCGCCACGTGGATATGGGCGATCTGCTTGATGTCGCGCCGGATTCGGCTGGTCACGTCGCCGTCCATGATCTGCAGGTGGTAGATGTCGCACAGCAGCTTGACGCTGGGCGAGGCCACGCGCTCGACCACCTCCATCCCCCAGTCCCAGTGGCCGAACACCATGTCCGCGCGGCTGAGGTCGGGGTCGGGGCGGCGGTCGTTGACGTTCTCGATGCACAGGATGACGCCGGCCGCCTCCAGCCTGGGCGCCAGGCGCTTGCAGATGGCGACGGCGTTGTCGGCCGCGACATTGTAGGCCAGCCCCCGCCGCTGGCCCGCGGTCAGGCCGATGCGCTTGACGTTGTTCCGGGCGCACAGCTCGGCCTGTTCGACGATGCCGGCATAGACCTGGTCGTGGATCTCGGGGTGGATCAGCCCGGCCAGGTAGTCGGTCTTGCCGGGGCCGACCATCAGCGGGTCGAGGCCGTATTTGCGCAGCGTCGGCCAGTCGGCGGCCTGGATGACGTCGAAGCCCCGGGCGCCCAGCCGCGCGGCGATGGCGCACTCCTGATCGAAGGTGAGCGTGGCGTCGGCGCCGAAATTGACCTTCCACAGGCCCTGCTTGATGCGCGAGGCCTTGGTCGCCTGGGCCTGTCCCAGGGCCGGCATGGCGGCCACGGCGGCGGCGGCGGCGGCCGCTCCGAAGAAGGCTCTGCGCTGCATGTTCCCTACCCTGACCGTGTGGCTTCTTGGCCCCGCGGTCTTGACGCCGCAAGGAGCACGGTCAGGTTAGACAGGGCGCGGGCCGGATCGCAAGCGCCGCGCCGTCAGGCCTGCTGCATCACCGCCGGCCCGCCCATCGCCGGATCGCTGATGGAGTCCGCCCCGGTCTCCAGCCGCCCGGCCAGGCGGCGCAGATAGCCGCCCTCCCCGTCCAGGCGGACCAGCAGGTCGTACCAGCCGCGCGTCGCGGCCAGGGGCCAGCGGTGCGACGCCGTCCCGCCCGGCTTCAGCGCCGCCGTCCAGGGCGGCAGCAGCGCGTCGTAGGCGCCCGGCGTCACGCTCACGCGCCGGACCGCCTTGCCGGTGTTGGACACGGTCAGGGTCAGCCGCCGGCCGGCCGGGTCGTAGGCGACGGCAACGGCCGGCTCTTCGGCCGAGGCGTCGCCGATGAACTGGCGGTGGAAGCCGCCCGGCCCCAGCACCCACAGGTCGTAGGCGCCCGCCTGCCACACGCCCTCCAGCGCGCGGCCGGGACCGACCGTGTAGCGGCGCGGGGCGCGGTCCAGACGGCGCCGGTCATAGACATGGAACACCGCCGCCGCCGGGCCCGCATTGCGGAAGGCCAGCTTCACGGCCCCGCCCTCGCGCGCCTCCTCCACGCCCAGCAGGTAAGGCAGGGCCCGCGACAGCCGGGGGCCGGGGGCCTGCACCGGCGTCAGCGGCGACGGGGGCGTGACGGGCATGGCGCGCCCCGGCAGCGCCGCCGCCCGGGCCGCCAGGGCCCGGGTCTCGGGCAGGCCCGGCGGGAACGGCGCATTGGGGGTCTTGAAGTTGAGGGCGCTGGTCAGGTCGCCGCAGACCGCGCGCCGCCAGGGCGAGATGTTGGGCTCCATCACCCCGAAGCGGGCCTCCAGGAAGCGGATCACCGAGGTGTGGTCGAACACCTCCGACGAGACCCAGCCGCCCCGGCTCCAGGGCGAGATCGCATACATCGGCACCCGCGGGCCGAGGCCGTAGGGCCGTCCCATCAGCTCGGGCCGCTCGGCCTGCTTCTCGCTGGGCGTGGTGGCCAGGTGGTATTCGCCGGCGGTGTCGACGGTCGAGCCGCCCATCGGCGCGCCGTCCTTGCCCAGGGACGGCGGGGCGGGCGGGGGCATGTGGTCGAAGAAGCCGTCGTTCTCGTCGAACATCAGCAGCAGGACGGTCTTGGCCCACACCTTGGTGTCGGCGGTCAGGGCCTCGATCACCCGCGCGGTATAGTCGGCGCCCTGAGCCGGGCTGGAGGGCCCGGGGTGCTCGGAGTCCTTGGACGGGGCCACGATGTAGGACACCTGCGGCAGGGCGCCGGCCAGCACGTCGGCCTTCAGCCCGTCCAGCAGCCGGGTCTTGAAGGCCAGGTCGTAGAGGCGCGGGTCCGAGCCGGGGACCTTGTTGGCGCTGTCGCGATAGGCCTTGAACCCTTCTGTCGGGTTGTCGGTGAAGTTGTCGGCCTGGTCCTGATAGATGCGCCAGGTCACCCCCGCCGCCAGCAGCCGCTCGCAATAGGTGGTCCAGGTGTAGGAATCCGGATGGCCGCCCACGTCGACGAAACGGTCGTGGGAATTGGTCAGGGACGGGCCGCCGTGGCGGCCGGACGGGTCGTTGGTCCCGCTCCACAGGAACAGGCGGTTGGTGTTGGTGCCGGTGTGGATCGAGCAGTGGTAGGCGTCGCACAGGGTGAAGGCGTCGGCCAGGGCGTACTGGAAGGGGATGTCCTCCTGCCGGAAATAGCCCATCGCGTGCTCGCCCTTGGCCGCGGGCCAGCGGTCGAGGCGCCCCTCGTCCCAGGCGGCCTGGGCGTCGGGCCAGTTGTGCGGCGTGCCCTCCACCCGCATGTGGCTGAAGTCCTGCACCGTGTTCAGCGGGAAGGGCGAGATCAGCGGCGGGCCGCCCCTCTTCGGTGCGCCGGGGCCGGCGTCGTTGCGCTGGGTCCAGACGGTCTTGCCTGCCAGCCCCGGCGCGTCCGGTACCGGGATCGGGAAACGGTCGGCGAAACCGCGCACGCCGTTCATCGCCCCGAAGTAGTGATCGAACGAGCGGTTCTCCTGCATGAAGATGACCACGTGCTCGACGTCGGCGATGGTGCCTGTGCGCACGTCCGCATCGATGGTCAGGGCCCGCGCGATGGCCGGCGGCAGCAGGGCGGCGGTGGCCGCGCCGAGCAGGATACGGCGCCGGTCGATCTGCATGGACTGTCTGCTCCGCTGAGGTCGCGCCCCTTATGGCGACAGTCCATGCCAGCCGTGTGAATTTCAGGCGACAGCGCGGCTGCGACGAAAGAGTGCTCACGGAATGATCGCGCCTGCGCGGAGCGGCGCAGGGCCGCCCGTCGCCGGCGTCGTATCGCTTATCCAACTAAACCTTTCGCCGGGCCGCGGACTCGATACAGTTGCGACAACAAGAAAATCGCCCGGGAGGCAAACCTTGAAGACCCTCATGCTGGCCGGCGCCCTGCTGCTCGCCTCGTCCGCCGCCTTCGCTCAACCGCCGGCCGCAGCGCCGCCGACCATGCCGCCCAACATCCGCATGGGCCTGGGCGTGCAGGGCGAGATCGCCTTCAACCGGGTCTGCTCGGCCTGCCACACGCCGTCCGGCCAGACGGGCGCCGACGCCCGCGCCCCGGCGCAGGAGACGCTGCGCCAGTTTCCGCCGGAGCGGATCTACAGCGCCCTGACCACCGGCAAGATGCAGGTCCAGGGCGCGTCCCTGTCGGACCTCGAACGCCGCCAGGTCGCCGCCTGGC
>JAQGII010000211.1 GCA_028291305.1 Caulobacteraceae bacterium | reverse complement strand
TGGCCAGGGCTTCGCGGGCCTGGCCGTGATAAGGCCGGTCCGGCTTGGTCAGCGGCGTCAGCCGGTCGACCATCTGGTTGAGCGGCGCGGTGTCCAGCAGGGCGTAGGCGGCCTTGAGGCTGGCGGCGTCGGCGATCATGGCCACCTTGGTGGCGGCCGCGGCCTTGTCGAACAGGGCGGCGGCTTCGGCCGGCTTGTTCTGGTCCATGCGGATGCCGCCCTGCTGCATCAGGGCCAGGCTGACGTAGGCGCCCGATCCCTTGGCGACGGCGCCGAACTGGTCGAACGCCTTGGCCTCGTCGCCCTTGGCTTCGGTGTCCAGGG
Organism: Caulobacteraceae bacterium; assembly: GCA_028291305.1. Classification (GTDB taxonomy): domain Bacteria; phylum Pseudomonadota; class Alphaproteobacteria; order Caulobacterales; family Caulobacteraceae; genus BOG-938. Next base: position 18,818 of record JAQGII010000211.1, on the reverse strand, counting down.
CGTCGCTGTAGGCCTGGGACATCTTGGCGCTCTGCACGGAGCGATACTTGTCAAAGCCCCATACGCCGATGACGACCGCCAGGGACAGCACCAGGGCGCCGACGAAGACAGGCCAGGCGCGCTGGAGAAAAGTGCGGAGGCGGTCTGAGCGAATCTGCTCGTCCACCTCTCCAAAGACATCGACCACGAAGGCTCGCTCCAAATGGAATTAGGCGGCCGGACCCTATCGTCTGGCGCCGGCAACCGCAATTGCCCCGTCAGCCCTTGGCGAAATAGGTTTCCGCCTCGCCGGGGAAGCGGCGGGCGCGCACATCGTCGGCGTATTGCTTCACCGCCCGGCCGATGTCGCCGCGCAGGTCGGCGTAGCGGCGCACGAACTTGGGCGACCAGTCGAACAGGCCCAGCAGGTCCTCCGCCACGAGGATCTGGCCGTCGCAGGCCGGCGAGGCGCCGATGCCGATGGTCGGGGCCGAGATCGAGGCCGTGATCTCGCGGGCCAGGGCTTCGGCCACCCCCTCGACCACCACCGCGAAGGCGCCCGCGTCGGCCGTGGCGCGGGCCTCGGCCAGCACCCGCTCGCGCTCGAGCTCGGTGCGGCCCTTGGCCTTGAAGGCGCCCTCCATCAGCACCGCCTGGGGCCGCAGGCCCACATGGCCCATCACCGGCACGCCGCGCGAGGTCAGGTAGGCGATCGTGTCGGGCACCGTCGGGCCGCTCTCGACCTTGATCCCCTGGGCCCCGGTTTCCTTCATCACCCGGCAGGCGTTGGCGTAGGCCTGCTCCGGCGAGCCCTCGTAGGAGCCGAACGGCATGTCGACCACCACCATGGCGGTCGTGGACCCGCGCATCACCGCCTGCGCGTGCAGGATCATCATGTCCAGGGTGACGCCGACGGTGTTGGGCATGCCGTGCAGCACCATGCCCACCGAATCGCCCACCAGCAGCAGGTCGCAGGCCTCGTCGAGGATCTCGGCCATGGGGGCGGTGTAGGCGGTCAGGCAGACCACCGGCTCGCCGCCCTTGCGCGCGGCGATGTCCGGGGCGGTCAGGCGCCGGGTTTGATCTTTACGTTGAGCGGACAGGGTCAGGTCTCCGAAAACACCGGGCGGACCAGCAAGGTCCCCAGCACCATCATCGCTCAGAAGGCGGACCACATGAAGCCCCAGGCCAGGGGCGAAGACCCCGAGGCGCCCCGGTCCTGCATCCTAGAGGCAATCGCGCGGCCCGGCGGATGCAGGCCGCGCGAATTTTTCGTCAGGCCGCTCTCGGCGCGCCCTGGTTCATCGCCCAGGTGACGCCGAAGGGGTCCTTCAGCTGGCCGTAGCGGTCGCCCCAGAACATGTCGGCCGGCGGCATGGTCGGCGTGCAGCCGGCGTCCACCGCCTTCTGGTAATCGGCGTCGATGCTCGATGTGAGGATCATCAGGCTGTAACCGGCCGGCTTCTCCAGCGGCACGCCGTGCTCGGGATAGGGGTCGCTGAGCATCACCGAACTGCCGTTGATGTAGACGTGCGCGTGCATGGTGCGGCCCTTGTCGTCGGGCGGATAGGCCATCGCCAGTTCGGCGCCGAAGGCGCGCTGGTAGAAGTCGACGGCCTTCAGGGCCCCGTCGACCTGCAGATAGGCGACGACGCCTCCTTTGACGGGGGCTGGCGCCTGTTGGGTGTCAGCCGTTTGGGTGTCGGTCATTGTTTCCGCTCCTTCGATGGGGGCCGTTCCGGCCCTCCCGAGGACGACCATAGGGGCGCCGATCCGACATCGCCGCGTGAAATTTCCGTGCCGGGCTGCTACGTCGAACACCGAAATCTCAAAAGACGTGTCGGATCGCCGGCCGCACCGGCGTCCTAGAGGCGCAACCCAACGGGGAAACGAACATGACCGCCGCCGCCGACCACGACCTGATCCTGACCCGCCTGATCGACGTTCCGCGCGACAAGCTCTACCGCTGCTGGACCGAGCCCCAGCTGATCACCCAGTGGTTCACGCCGCCGCCCTGGATCACGGTGTCGGCCGAGGTGGATCTGCGGCCGGGCGGCGCCAGCGTGGTCGTCATGCGCGGCCCGGACGGGACGGAGGTGCCCAACCGGGGCGTCTACCTGGAGGTGGTCCCGAACGAGAAGCTGGTGTTCACCGACGCCTACACCGAGGCCTGGGTCCCGTCGGCCAAGCCGTTCATGACGGGAATCCTGACCTTCGAGGACGTGGGCGGCAAGACGCTCTACACCGCCCGCGTCCGCCACTGGACGGCCGAGGACCGGGAGGCGCACGAGAAGATGGGCTTCCACGAGGGCTGGGGCATCGCCACCGACCAGATCGCCGCCCTCGCCGCCACCCTCTGAAATGTGGTACCGGATGGGATGATCCACTCCCTCCGATCCGGCGTGCTGCAGGCCATGACCCCGGAGGGCTATCGCCTGCCGGTCATCGACATCACCCATCCCGCCTTCCGCCTGGCCGACGCCCCCGAGGATATCGAGGCGCTGCGCCGGGCGTGGCTGGAAACGATGCGCCGGCAGCGGTGGATGCCGCCGCCGGTGATGCGGCTCCTGCTGCGCCTGGCGGCGCGGCGCTCGCTGCTGGTCAAGGCCCTGTTCCAGCCGGACGGCAACGTCCTGCCCGGACTGACGACCTATGTCCTGAAGCTTGGAGCCGACAACCTGGTCCCGCCCTTCGACAGCCCGGTGGACCGGCGCTTGGCGGCGTCCGAACTGGTCGTCTCCATCCGCCTGCGGCTGCAGCAGACCGCCAGGCTGACCGTGGATGGCCTGCGAGGCGATCTGGCCGGCGCGGCGCGCGCGCCGCTGGCGTTGATCAACATCGGCGGCGGGCCGGCGATCGACAGCCTCAACGCGCTGATCGTGCTGCGCAAGGAGGCGCCGCAGCTGCTGGAGCGCCCGGTCACCGTCCATGTGCTGGACCCCGACAGCGGCGGGCCGGCGTTCGGCGCCGCCGCCCTGGCGGCCCTGAGCGGCCCCGGCGGCCCGCTCGAGGGCGTAGCTGTCCAGTTCGCCCATGTCGCCTACGACTGGAACGATGCGGCCGTGCTGCGGCGGCTGGCCGGCGACTTGACAGGCGCCGGCGCGATTGTCGCCGCGTCGTCGGAGGGCGCGCTGTTCGAATACGCCGACGACGACGCCGTGGTCGCCAACCTCGCGGCGCTGAAGGCCGGCGGCGCGGTCCAGGTCACGGGTTCGGTGACCCGCAGCGATCCCATGACCCTGCGGATGTTGGCCAACAGCCGCTTCGCCCTCAAACCGCGAGGGATCGACCGCTTCGCCGCCCTGGCGCAGACGGCCGGCTTCACGGTGGCGCAGGTGCGGCCGGCGTTGATCAGCGATCAGGTGCTGCTGCGGCCGCAAGCGGCCTGACCGGCTTCGTGCACGGTCGGCGTGGCGGCCCACAGGTGCTGGGCGGCGTAGGCCCGCCAGGGACGCCAGGCCTCGGCGCGGGCCAGCAGCTCGGCGGCGTTGGGCCGGGCGCCGTCGGGACCGGCCAGGGCCCGCATCAGGCCGACGTCGGCGGCGGGGAAGGCGTCGGGCTCGCGCATGCCGCGCAGGGCAATGTACTGCGCCGTCCATTCGCCGACGCCGGGCAGCGATTTCAGCCGCGCCACCGCCTCCTCCAGGCTGCGGTTGAGGCCGAGCAGCTGGGGGTCCGCCACGACGGCGGCGGCCACGGTGGACAGGGCCCGCGCCCGCGCGCCGGGCATGCCCAGATACGACAGGTCGGCGGCGGCGATCCGCTCGGGGGGCGGAAAGGCGTGGTTCAGGCGGGGATCGCCGGTCGCGGACGGCGACGCCGGCTGGCCGTAGGCCTCCACCAGCCTGCCTGCCAGGCGAATGGCCGCGCCGACCGTCACCTGCTGGCCCAGCACCGCCCGCATCGCCAGTTCGAACCCGTCCCAGCCGCCGGGCGCGCGCAGCCCGGGCCGGGCGGCCACCAGCGGGGCCAGCGCCGCGTCCTTGGCCAGGTGGGCATTGATCGCCTGGGGGTCGGCAGTCAGGTCGAACACGCGGCGCAGGCGCGCGATGATGGCCGGCAGGGCCGACAGGCGGGGGAAACGCACCGCCGCGACCAGGGTGTTGTCCTCGCCCCTGGCGACCCGCACCGAGCCCACCTCGCCGTCCATCTCGATAACGCGGGCGTAGGCGTCGTCCTCGACCAGCTCCATGCCCGGCACGGCCCGCGCCGCCAGGAAGGCCAGCATGGCGTCCCAATCGTAGGGCGGACGGTAGCGCAGCCGGATGGTCACCTCGCCCTGCGGCCCGGCGGCGACGTCCTGTCCGGCGTCGCGGCGCAAGGCGCCCGGCGGGCGGGCGAACAGGGTCTGGAAGGTCTCGTTGAAGCGCCGGATGCTGCCGAAGCCCGACGCCATCGCCACCTCGGCCATGGGCAGGCGGGTCTCGTGCAGCAGCTGCTTGGCCAGGTGCACGCGCCGGGTCTGGGCGACCGACACCGGCGAGGCGCCCAGGTGCTGGCGGAACAGGCGCCGCAGTTGCCGCTCGCCCACGCCCAGGCGCCCGGCCAGGGCGGCGACGTCGCCGCCATTGTCGCCGCTGTCCATGGCCCCCAGTTCGATCAGGGCCAGCGCCCGGTTGACGGTGTTGGACGAGCCGCGCCAGGCGCCGACATCCGGCGCCGTCTCGGGCCGGCAGCGCAGGCAGGGGCGCAGGCCCGCCTCCTCGGCCGCGGCCGCCGTGGGGTAGAACACCATGTTCTCGCGCTTGGGGGTCTTGGCGGGGCAGACGGGACGGCAGTAGATGCCGGTGGTCGTCACGCCGCCGAAGAAGCGGCCGTCGAAGCGGGCGTCGCGCGTCGCCACGGCGCGGTAACAGGCGTCCTGATCCAGATCCATGGGCCTATAGTCCGCCTGGCGCCCTCGCCTGTCTCGCGGCTTTCGGACATGGATGTAGTGCGTCGAAGCGAGTCCGAAAACCGCCAGCGCCGATTGCGCCCCGGCGCCATCATGAGCCCATGACACAGACACTCACCTTCCGCCTCGCCCGCATCCCGACGCCGATCGGGGCCATGCTGATCGCCACCGACGAGCAGGACCGCCTGCGCGTGCTCGACTGGGACGAGCACGTCCCGCGCATGGAGCGTCTGCTCCAGCGCCATTACGGCGGCGCCGCCGTGCTGAAGGACGGCGGCGACGCCTCCCATCCGATCGCGGAACGCCTGCGCGCCTATGTGGCCGGCGATATCGCGGCCATCGACGACATCCCGACGCAGAGCGCCGGCACCCCGTTCCAGCGCGAGGTCTGGGCGGCGCTGCGGGAAATCCCGGCCGGCGAGACCTGGAGCTACGGCCGGCTGGCGGCCCATATCGGCCGGCCGGCGGCGGTGCGGGCCGTGGGACTGGCCAACGGGGCCAACCCGATCGGCGTCGTAGTGCCCTGCCACCGGGTGATCGGCGCCAACGGGACCCTGACCGGCTACGGCGGCGGCATCGCGCGCAAGCGCTGGCTGCTGGAGCACGAAGGCGTGCGGCTGAAGGAAGAGCGCCTGCTGCTCTGAATCGACATTCCGTCGGCCAAAGGCGTCGCACGGCGGGGTTTCGCGCAGCCGCCTCCCCCCAATACCGTCATCCCCTGGTACGTCGTTCAGACGTTCGTGATGACGATAGGAGGAGAGGTCGCAGCCAAGATCAACTGAAGGTCGATTGGGCCTAGGGGCGGCCGGATGTCAGCGGAACACCGCCGCGTAGGCGTCCGGCTTGAAGCCGACGGTCAGCTCGCCGCCGACGTCCAGCACCGGGCGCTTGATCATCGAAGGCTGGGCGAGCATCAGGGCGACGGCCTTGGCCTCGTCGAGGCCGGCCTTGTCGGCGTCCGGCAGGTTGCGGAAGGTCGTGCCGTTGCGGTTGAGCAGAACTTCCCAGCCGACCTTTCGCGACCAGGCCTGCAGCGTGGCGCGGTCGACGCCCGCGGCCTTGTAGTCGTGGAAGGCGTAGGCGACGCCGCGGTCGGCGAGCCAGTCGCGGGCCTTCTTCATCGTGTCGCAGGCCTTGATGCCGTAGATCGTCACGGGCTTGGTCATGCCCGGCGCTTACCGCATTCAGGCGGCGGCCTCCAGCGCGGATCGGCTTCCGCTCTTTTGTTTGGAACCTTCCGCTCGATGCAGCGTTGCCGTAGACGCCGTAAACCGTCGAGGCGGTCCGGCCCGGGGGTTTTCCACTATGCTAGGTTACAAGCGGGGGACGGTCTGATGGCCGTTGTCCTTATCGTCGAAGACGAGCTGTTCATCCGGCAAAGCGCGGATTGGACGATCGAGGACCTCGGCCACGACACCCTGGTCGCCGGCGACCTGGCCGAGGCGCTGACGCACCTGTCGGCGGCGCAGCCGATCAACGCGCTGTTCGTCGACATACGGCTCAACGCCCTGGCCCTGGGCGGATATGACGTCGCCAATCGGGCGGTCAAGTTTTGGCCGGAATTGCGCGTTCTCTATACATCCGGCACGCCCCTCACGCCCGACATGACAGAGCACTTCGTCAGTGGCGGCCGGTTTATCCAAAAGCCATATTCGCCGGATCAACTCGGACTCTGCGTCGAAGAACTTCTTCATTGATCGACAGAAGGTCGCGGACATAACGGCCAGAACCCCGTAGTCTGCTCAACCAGCCCCATTTTCTGAAGTTCGAATAAGAGATCATAATCAAGCAGGCACCGGATCACGCAGCGCGCGGCCAGACGGACGAGTCCATCGTCAAGGCTGGCGCCCTGCAGAACGCGATCTTCAACAGCGCCAACTTCTCCAGCATCGCCACCGACGCCAAGGGCGTGATCCAGATCTTCAATGTCGGGGCCGAGCGGATGCTGGGCTATACGGCCGGCGAAGTGATGAACACGATCACCCCGGCCGACATCTCCGATCCCCAGGAACTGATCTCGCGCGCCCACGCACTGAGCGCCGAACTGGGCACCCCGATCACACCCGGCTTCGAGGCCCTGGTGTTCAAGGCGTCGCGCGGGATCGAGGACATCTATGAGCTGACCTACATCCGCAAGGACGGCACCCGGTTTCCGGCGGTCGTGTCCGTGACGGCGCTGCGCGACGCGCAGGGCTCCATCATCGGCTACCTGTTGATCGGCACCGACAACACCGCACGCAAAGAGGCGGAAGAGGCCCTCCTCAAGGCCGGCGCCCTCCAGAGCGCGATCTTCAACAGCGCCAACTTCTCCAGCATCGCCACCGACGCCAAGGGCGTGATCCAGATCTTCAATGTCGGCGCCGAGCGGATGCTGGGCTATGCCGCCGGCGAGGTGATGAACACGATCACCCCGGCCGACATCTCCGATCCCCAGGAACTGATCGCCCGCGCCCAGGCGCTGAGCGCCGAACTGGGCACCTCGATCACGCCCGGCTTCGAGGCCCTGGTGTTCAAGGCGTCGCGGGGGATCGAGGACATCTATGAGCTGACCTACATCCGCAAGGATGGCACCCGGTTTCCCGCGGTGGTGTCGGTGACGGCGCTGCGCGACGCGCAGGACGCCATCATCGGCTACCTGCTGATCGGCACCGACAACACCGCGCGCAAGCTGGTGGAAGAGGAACAGCGCAAGTCCGACCCGCGCCTGCGCGACCAGCAGTTCTACACCCGCTCGCTGATCGAATCGAACATCGACGCCCTCATCACCACCGACCCGTCCGGCATCATCACCGACGTCAACAAGCAGATGGAGGCGCTCACCGGGCGGACGCGCGACGAGTTGATCGGCGCCCCGTTCAAGGATTGCTTCACGGACCCGGAACGGGCCGAGGCCGGCATCAAGCGGGTGCTGGCCGAAAAATCGATCACCGACTACGAGCTGACGGCGCGCGCCCTCGACGGCAAGCAGACGGTGGTCTCCTACAACGCGACGACCTTCTACGACCGCAGCCGCACGCTGCAGGGCGTGTTCGCCGCCGCCCGCGACGTCACCGAGCGCAAGCGCGTGGAGGCGGAACTGCAGCAGGCCAAGGCCGCGGCCGAGAGCGCGAGCCGGACCAAGTCGGATTTCCTGGCCAGCATGAGCCATGAGATCCGCACGCCGATGAACGCGATCATGGGGATCGCCGACCTGCTGGCCAAGACCGTCCTGACGCCCGAACAGGACAAATTCGTGCAGATCTTCCGCCGCTCCGGCGACAACCTGCTGAACCTGATCAACGACATCCTCGACCTGTCCAAGGTCGAGGCCTCGCAGCTCGATCTGGAACGGACCGGCTTCTCGCTCGGCGACCACCTGGAGAAGGTGATCGAGATGGTGGCGCCGCGCGCCCACGAGAAGGGGCTGACCCTGACCTGCGACATCGCCCCGAGCGTCAGCAACGACCTCGTCGGCGACCCCACGCGGCTGCGTCAGGTGTTGCTCAACCTGCTCGGCAACGCGATCAAGTTCACCGAGTCCGGCGGGGTGTCGCTCAAGGTCGAGCCGGACGCCGACAGCTCGGTGCCCACCGCCCTGCGGTTCACCGTCTCGGACACCGGCATCGGCATCGCCGAGGAAAAGCTGGACCGGGTATTCGAACGGTTCACCCAGGCCGATTCGTCGACGACGCGCAGGTTCGGGGGGTCGGGGCTGGGCCTCACCATCTCCAAGCGTCTGGTGGAGCTGATGGGCGGACGCATCTGGGTGCAGAGCGAAGTCGACAAGGGCAGCATGTTCGCCTTCGCGGTGCCGTTCGAGGTGTGGGCCGCCGCCTATCGGCCGGTGGTCGTCCCCGTCGGCGCGGGGCCGGAGGCGAAACTGCCGGCGCTGCGAATCCTCCTGGCCGAGGACTCCCCCGACAACCGCATCATCACCTTGGCCTATCTCGAGCACACGCCCTACACGGTCGATGTGGCCGAGACCGGAGCCGTCGCCTGCCGGATGTTCACCCAAGGCCGCTACGACCTCGTCCTGATGGACCGGCAGATGCCGGTGATGGACGGCCTGACCGCGACGCGCACGATCCGCGCGTGGGAAAAGGCCAACGACCGGCCGCCGACGCCAATTATCGCCCTGACGGCCTCGGCCCTGAAGGGCGATCGGGAGACCTGCCTGGCGGCCGGCTGCACGGCCTATCTGACCAAGCCCATCAAGGAGGATGTGCTGCTGCTGGCGATCCAGGACTATTCCAAGGTGGCGGCGGGCCCGTCGCAGCACGGCGGCGGGAAGAAGATCGTTTCGCGGCGCGCCAACCAGATGCTGGCCGACCGGGCGCCGGCCTTCCTGGAACACTGCAGAGGCAACGTCGTCGTCATCCGCGACGCCCTGGACCGCGATGACTTCGAGGCCGCCCTGATCCTCGGCCACAACATGCGGGGGTCCGGCGGCGGGTTCGGCTTCCAGCCCATCACCGACATCGGCGCCGGGCTCGAACAGGCGGCCAACGACGCCGACCTCGGCGGCGCACGCAAATGGCTGGGCGAGTTGTCCCGCTATCTGGACAGCGTCAGCCCGCTCCCGCTCGCCAGCTGAACTCGACGGGGCCCCTTCCCTTCGACGGGAGCGGCTTGGCGAGGTCCTGGCGGTCGAGCCGCCGGAGCGCCTCGCCTACAGCTGGACCGCGACGGGAGGCCTGGACACGGTGGTGACCTGGACCCTGACGCCCGTGGACGGCGGCGCCACCCACGTGCGCATGGAGCAGTCCGGCTTCGGTCCGCAGGACGAGGCCAACTACCACGGCGCGAGCTTCGGCTGGCAGCGCAACCTCGGCGAGCTGGAGCGGGTCGCCGGAGGGCTCCAATGAGCCGCACGATCGCCTCGCGCCACCATCCACTGCTGGTCACGCCGAGGCCCCCGACGCCACCGCCCTGATCGCCCTGCACCTGACGGCCGCCCTCTATCACCAGTACGGGGTAAAGGACGGCCTGTTGCCGCGGATGGCGTTCGGCCGGCGGACGTCAGGTCCCGACTAACCGGTCTTCATGCGCCTCCACCGTTCACTCGAGCTTGGCAAGAGCGCCGGGCAAAGCCGGCGGCGCGACGCCTACGACCCGTGGTGACGGAGCTTCAGAACCGCGCCCTCGGTGCCGAAGCGCGATTGGACGATGCCGACGCCGCACATGTAGTCCTGGATTTGCTCTTCCGGATGCAGGGCGAAGGTGTAGCGGACCGTCCACGGCTTCGAATACATCTCGGGATCGTCAATGGTCGTGAGAACTTCCAGCGTCTTGCCGTCGATCTTACGCAGGCGTTCGGTGACCTTCAGTTTGTCGCCGTGCGGCAGGCCGCTGTTGTCAAGATAGGTAGGCTTATAGGCGCCGCTGTCGATCACCAGGGCGCCGCCGTCCCAATGGCCGACCGAACTGCCCATATAGCCGGGATCGGCCGCGTCTGCGTCCAGCTTCTCGTCCATGTAGACAAAGCGGCGGATGTGGTCCTGCTCATAGGCGATCACCACCTCTTCCGGCCGCTGAAAGATCTGGAACGGAAGGCCGGAGCCCCAAACCCGCGGTACGCCTTGGGGAAGGCAGCGTTTCACCGCATGCAGAGCCGGCAGCTTGCTGTCGATCTCGCGGATCACTGGCTTGTTCTTGGCGTATTGGGCCGCGCCCGCCGCGGTGAAGGGGATGGCGGCCCCCTCGACGGGACGCACAGCCGCGACCTTCTGCTTTGACCACCACACGCCCGAAAGGTCGGGGTGGCCCTGGGGCTCAGCGGCCCGCGCCGCAGTGGCCAAGCCGAAAGACAAAACGACGCCGACGAAGACTTTCATGTCTCATTCCCTAGATTTTTTCTGGTTAGCCCGTTCGCGGCGCGCGCGGCGCCCAGCGAGCGGCTGAGGTTCACTGCTCGTCCAAGCTCGCCAGATCGTGGTCGTTCTCGGCGTAGACGCTTTCCGGGATGCGCTCCTTAGGCGGCCGGCGATCATAGATGATCTTCATTTGCCACGGCCGGGTGAAGGCGCCGGGATCGTCGAAGGAGATGATGTTCTCCAGGGACTTTCCGTCGTTGATCAGGCGCAGGCGCATGACCGTGTGGGCCTTGGCCGACATCTGTATGTTGTTGAGCGGGGTTTCGCCGTTGTAGCCGATGGTGTCGACTACCAGCGTGTCGCCTTCCCAGTGCGCGACCGAATCGCCCAGGAAGCTCGGCTTCACATTGGCCGGATGCTTGGCGTCGATATGGACGAATGTGTATTGATGATCTTCGTCGAAGAAGAAGGCGAGCAGCTTGGGCTCCTGGACGACCTTGAAGTCGAAGTTGCCCCGAGATGCCTGGATGAAGCCTTTGGGCCAGCCCAGCATGGTGTTGTGGATCACCGTCAGGCCGTCGGCCTCGCGCTTTTGGAGATAGTCGTACTCCGCCTTGGCGGCGGGCGTCATGGGCAGCGGCAGGCCGTCGAGCGTCCTGATCTTGTCGTTTCCGGTCGCATAGAACCGCTGCACCATCCAGACGCCCGAGAAATCCGGGGCGGCGCAGGCGGCCGTCGCCGCCAGCATGGCGCCGGCTCCCATCGCTGCTGCAGCGATCATCTTCAGGTTCATCATATCCATTCTCTCCCGTCGGCCGTCCTTAAGACGTCGGCTCTTCCCTGAAACGGCAACGTTCCCCGTAGACACGGTCGCTTGATCGAATGCGATCCGATACGGCTCGGTTGCGTTATAGCCATTTGGTTGCATTATAGCCATAGACGAAAATGGAAAATCATCGGACACAGCCGGCCGGTTTTATGGGTCGGGTCGGGCGGTGATCCTTCACAACTTGGCGAAAGGATACAATCCGATGAGGCGGGCCACCAGTGGGGTGCAGACTCCGTGTCTCTTGGGGAACGACAGGGCGGGAAGTCGCGCCAAAGAACGTCTCGGCTCCTCGCTGAAGGCGGCGGGAGGGCGGACCCGGGGCGCCAATCGCGGCGCCAAGGCTCAGGTGCGCGGATGAAGATCAACATCATGAGATCGACCACCGCCCGATCGGAGCAGGCCCCGGGCTGGGTCGACGCCATTCTCGATTGGCGGTGGACGTGGCCGATCATACGCCTCGCCCTCACCTCGCTGTTCCTCATGGCCGCGGCCGTCGAGATCAGCGACTTCCGGGGCGCCGCGGCGGGTCAGGAGCATTTTGGGCTGCGGCCGGGCTGGCTGTGGGTGATCGTGACCATCGTCGTCCAGCTGACCGGCTCGGCCATCATCCTGTCGGGACGCTACGTCTGGCTCGGCGCGGGCATGCTGGGCGTCTTCACCGCCGCCACGGAAATCATTGCGCACCGGTTCTGGGAACTCAGCGGCGCCGCCCTATTCGCGCACCGCAATGAATTCTTCGAGCATCTCGGCCTCATCGCGGGGCTCGTCATGGTGGCCCGGCTTGCCCGACGAGACGAGCGGCTCTGACGGGGTGGAGCGCGGCGTTCCTCGCGATCGCCCGCTCCACGCCCTAACAGGCCGGCGGTCAGGCCAATGACAAACACCAGAGCGTTCAGAATCAGAGCGAGGGTCAGCACCCTCCGCTGCGCGGCCGATTGGATCGTCGCCGGGGCGCATCCGCAGCCGGTCACATGGCGCTCCCTCTCTGTCAGCGCTTGGGATAGGCGAAGACGAACGTGGTGGCGAACGGCTTCCACCAGCCGGGCACGCCGGTTTCCTTGTCGATGTGATGATAGAAGCCATTCCCTTCCGGCGGGCTGAACCGGTAGGTCAGCTTGTATTGGCCGGGCCCGGCCATCTTCACATTGTCAGCGTAGTGCGGCCCGTCCTTGGCGGTCATCGGCTTGAGCACGCCGCTCGCGCGCCAGGGTGAGCCGACCTTCTCCAAGGCGTAGTTGACCGTGAGGTAGGCAACCCACGCCCCATCCGGATAGCCGTAGCGATTGTCCGCCGTCGCGTGGACGTCGGCCTCCAGGTGGATCACATCCGGCCCCTGGGGCATCGGCATCGACATCGGCGCCATCTGCACGCCGACCAGATAATTGGCGACGATCTCCATATCCTGAATATGGACCGGGCCACCCACATAGAATTCCCGGGCCGAGACGCCCTGGGACGTGGCGGCCAGGCCGAGTGCAGCAGCGGCGGCGATGCGAATTCGGCGCATGGGTCAGGTCCTTGAAACAGCGTTGGCCCGGCGCCGGGCCTGGGCCCGATGCGCGAGGCGGCCAGCCAGCACGAAGCTCGCCAGGGTCAGGGCATAGGCGATGATCTGTATGCCCGGCGGCCGGTCCGAATAGCCGACCAGCGCGTGGAGCGCACGGCCCAGCAGCGAGTCGTCACGGAGCAGCCAGGAACTGTCCCAGACCTGATCGCCCAGGGTCGGCACCGCGCCCACCGAGGCCAGGATGGCGAGAGCCTGGCCAGCCAACCCCGCCGCCAGAACGGTCAGCAGGGCTTCGGTGACCTGGAACAGCCGCTTAGTCGGGATCGCGACCAAGCCGCGATAGAGGACGAGGGCGACGGCGGCGCCGAGCAACAGGCCGCCCACACCGCCCCCAAGCAGCGCCAAGGGACCTTCCCGGCTCGACACCACGACGCCGTAGAGGAACAGCACCACCTCGGCGCCTTCGCGCAGGATGGCGACCGCGACCACCACCGCCATCGCCAGCAGGGAGGCGCGGCCGGCATTGATGTCGGAGCCGAGTTGCTTCAGTTGCGCCGCCAGTTCGCGGCCGTGGTCGGCCATCCACAAGTGATGCCAGGCCAGCATCAGGACCGCGATCAGCAGGACCACGGCGTTGAAATACTCCTGGCCCTGGCCTGACAGGGCGCTCGACAACTCGCCCGCAAACACGGCCAGCAGCGCCGCCCCCGCTACGCCCGCGGCGATGGCGCCGCCGATCCAGCGCATGCGGCCCGAGATACCCTGGGTGGCGGCGAGCACGATGCCCACGACCAGGCCGGCCTCCAATACTTCGCGAAAGACGATCAGCAGGCTGGCCAGCATTCGCTATTTCCCGCCGGACGAGGGAACGACGGTCAGGACACCGGCGGCGAGCTTGGGATTGTAGTCGCCGACGAACTTGTAGGTTCCGGGTTTCAGGGGGCCAACCTGGACCGTGATCGTCGCGCGCGGCGCCATGATCTTCTCGACCTTGAAGTCATAGCTCTCGAATTCTTCGGGTGTGGGGTCGAGGTTGCGGACCTGAATGACGAACCGTTGGCCCGCAGGCGCGCTGATCTGGCTCGGCGTAAAGCGGTGATCCTTTAGAGTCAGGACGATTGGCGGCGCGGCCACGGCAGGGCTAACTCCGCTCAGCCCCAAGGCAACTGCCAACACCATCCGAAATACGCTTGCACACCGCACAGCACGAACCAGTTGTTGCGATTGAGAATGGTTTTTAATAACAACAGGACCAGCTTGGCGCAATCATCGGCGGCAGGCTGCGGGAGTCCTCATGTACGATCCGTCACTGGCCCTGGCCGGATTCCGCATCCCATCCGATATCCTGGTGGCCCTGGACAATCGGCCGCTGCATTTCGCCCTACAGCCCTATCATTTCCTGATCCGGCTGCTGCACGTGCTGTCGATGGCGGCCTTCTTCGGCGGGATCGGCCTGCTTGATCTGCGGCTGATGGGCATAAGGGCCACCGTGCCGCTGCGCAGCTTCACCGAACACACCTTGCCATGGCTGTACGCCGCCTTCGGGGTGACGGTCGTCACCGGCGCCACCCTGTTCCTCTACGATCCGGTCCACGCCGGCAGCCATGCCTATTTCACGTTGAAGCTGCTGTTCATCCTTCTCGGACTGCTGAACGCCGCGCTTTTCCATCGATCCGGCCTGGCCGCCGCCCTGATCGCCGCCGCGCCGCTTCCGAGCGGCGCCAAGGTCGCTGGCGCCCTGTCCCTGGCGTGCTGGCTGGTGGTGATGATCACCGCGTCGCTCAATGTGGAGGGGCCGCCCAAGGTGTTGCTGACGGGAAGCGCTAACGCCGCCATCGTTCGGTGACCAGCGCCGGCTGGCGGCCCTGGACACGGCGCAGGCCGCCATCCGGAAGATGCGGACCGCCGCCCCGGCCCAGGTGGCTGCGGGCTCGGCCCGGCCGGCACAGGCGCTCGAACCCGAACAACTGGATGCAGCCATCGGCGATCGCCGCGCGGACTTGATGGCCGCGGTGGGCAAGGCCAGGGCCGAACTCGGCCGATGGACCGGCGCCAGAACCAGCATAAAGATCGACGCCAGATAGGCGTTCAACAGCCCGGCGGGAACGCCTGCGGCGCACGCCATCCACCACGCGGTCCATCCCGCTGGATGAAGAGCCTGAACACCGGCATGCCGATGACGACCATCCCAGATAGGCGGCGATCAGGCCCAGCAGCGCTCCGACCAGGGGCAACAGGCCCAGGGCGGGGAAAGTCACGGTGCAGCTATAGGCCCAGAGGACGAACAGGACCCACAAGGGAGAGATGAAGCCGATCACACCGCGGGTCATGCGTCTCTCCTGATGGCCATCGCCCTAGCCGGACGCCGCCCCGGCGAGGGTCGGCAGATTCATGCAAAACAAGGCCCCCCCGCCCTCGGCCTCGGTCACCGAGATGGACCCGTCGTGCGCCCGGACGATCTCGGCGACGATCGCGAGGCCTAACCCCGCTCCGACCCCGGCGGCGGTCCGCGCGCGGCCGCGCCAGAAGCGGTCGAACACCTTGTCGCGGTCGTCGGGGGCCACGCCCGGACCGCTATCGGACACGCACACCCGGCCGGCGGCGGTCACCTGGATCACCACCTCGGTATCCGCAGGCGTGTGACCGACGGCGTTCTCGACCAGATTGCGGATCGCATCCGTTAGGGCCTCGAAGTCCCCTCGCACCCAGACGGGCTCCTCCGGCGCCTCGAAGGCTAACCTGCGGCCCGCCCCCGCCGCCCACGGGGCCAGGTGCTCGACGACCCCTGAACCCACAATCCGCAGGTCCAGCTGCCGCAGGACGGTGATGGGCTGTGCGTCCAGCCGGGCCACGCGCAGCAGCTGGCCGACGATCCGGTTCATGCGAGCGGCGTCCAGCCGCAGGTGCTCGACCTCTGACGATTGGTCGAGGTTTTCCAAGGCCGCCGTAAGGATGGCGAGAGGCGTCCTCAGTTCGTGCGCGGCGTTGGCGGTGAACTGGCGCTGCACGGTGAGCCCGGCTTCCAGGCGCTCAAGGGCGCTGTTGATCGCCGCGACCAGAGGCAGCAATTCGGACGGAAGGTTCTCGGTCGGGAGACGCACATGGACAGCCCCCGGCGTGATCGCCGCGGCGCTATGGGAGGCCGCCACCACCGGCTTCAGCCCCGAGCGCACCGTCCAGGCGGCGATGGCCAGCACCAGCACCGCGAACGCCGGGAACACCCAGGCCGCGTCGTGCATGAACTCCGTCACGAAGCGGTCGGCCAGGGCTTCGTCGGACAACTCGGCTGCTGTCCGATAACTGGCTACGACCATGGCCAGGAAGCCGGCGCCCATGGCGACCACCAGCAGGATGGTCAGGCGGATGATCACCCGACCTTCAAGGGACTGTCGCCACGTCCTAAACATCTATTGGCCTTCCTGCAGGAAGTAGCCGATCCCGCGCACGGTGTGGATTTCGCAGGTTGCCGCTGCCTCGCTCAGCTTGCGCCGCAGATGGTGCACATGGACGGGAATGGCGTTGGAGCCGAGTTCGTCGCCCATGCCGTAGAGCTTCTCCTCCAGCACCGCCTTGGGCACGACGCGTCCCAGGCGTCGCATCAGGAACTCGAGGATGGCGAGCTCCTGGCGCGGCAGGGGCAGGACCACGTCCATGACCTTCACGTCGCGGCCGACCGTGTCGAGCGACACGTTGCCGGCCTCCAGCCGCAGGCCCAGCGCCCCGCCAGGCCGGCGCAGCAAGGCCTTCACCCGCGCTACGACCTCGATCATGGCGAAGGGCTTGATCAGATAGTCGTCGGCGCCGGCGTCGAGACCGGCCACGCGGTCCTCGACACTGTCGCGGGCGGTCAGCACCAACACGGGCGGTCGGTCGGGCGCACGCCTCAGGTTCTCCAACAGCGACAGGCCGTCACCGTCCGGCATGCCGAGGTCCAGCACCACCACGGCGTAGGGCGCGCCGAGCTGGGCCAGCTCGGCGTCGCCGAGCGAGCCCACGGCATCCACGACGAACCCCGCGCGCTTCAGGCTTTCCCCGATCAGCTCGCAGATCCGCACTTCATCTTCGACGACCAAGAGGCGCATGGCACTCCGTTTCATTCCCGTCGGGACCCGCCGTCTATCCCCCAGCCTCTTTAGGGCTGTTTTAAGCGCGACGGCGGGCGCTTCTAAAACTGCCTTAAAGGTCGCCCGCGATGGTGGTCTGGATACGGGCTGGGCAATCACGGGGCGGGGCGGGATGGCCCGGCATTGGACGATCCCCTCCTGGAACGCGCAATTCGCGGAGGCCAAGGCTGCCCTGTTGCCCCGAATCGACGCCCTGATCGACGAACTGGCGGGGCGAACCTGCACGCCTTGAGGATGCAGACGCTAGTTCGGACATGGCCGGTTGAAGCCGCCTTGGCGCCACGGCTTTTCACCGTCAATTCGCCGCTCGATCGCACCCTCTAAAACTGCCTTAAACCTCGGCGTCCATGGACGGCCGGCCAGGGGCGTCAAACGCCACCTGACGAGCTTGAAAGGCGCGCCCCCGAGCGCCGGCCATCTGGAGAACAAGTCATGTCCAAGCGAGTCCTGATCGGTCTGCTGGCCGTCATCACCCTGTCTGTCCCCGGCCTGGCGACGGCCGCCCCCGACTGGACCGCCGTCGCTCAAGCCCTCGGCAAGGCCGGTACGGTCCAGGCGGACGGCGGCTATCGGGTGCCCCTGCCGCGCACCGACCTGCACGTGACCCTCGACGGCGTGACGCTCAAGGCCGGGTTCGCGCTCGGCGCCTGGGTGGCCTTCGCGCCCATGGGCAACGACGCGATGGTGATGGGCGACCTGGTCCTGACCCAGGACGAAGTCCAGCCCGTCATGAAGAGCCTGGAGGAGAACGGCTTCGAGATCACCGCCCTGCACAACCATCTGCTCAGAGCCGAGCCCTTCGTCATGTACATGCACGTCATGTCCCACGGCGACCCGGTGAAGCTGGCCCGCACGCTGCATACCGCCCTCGCGCTGAGCAAGACGCCCTTCACCGCCGCCTCGCCCGCGCCGCCCTCGGATCTCGGCGTCGACGTGGCGGCCCTGGACAGCACCCTTGGGGCCAAGGGCACGGTGAACAACGGGGTCGTGCAGTACAACGTCCCGCGCAAGGAAGCGGTGAAGGACGGCGGCATGGTGGTGCCGACCTCGCTCGGCAGCGCCATCGCCATCAACTTCCAGCCAACGGGCGGCGGCAAGGCGGCGATCACCGGCGACTTCGTCCTGATCGCCAGCGAAGTGAACCCGGTCCTGCGGGCGCTGCGCTCCAGCGGCATCGACGTGACGGCCATCCACAACCACATGCTGGATGACGAGCCGCACATGTACTTCATGCACTTCTGGGCCAACGACGACGCCCAGAAGCTGGCCAAGGGCCTGCGCACGGCGCTGGACAAGGCGGCCACCAAGTGAGCGGAAGCCGCCGGGCGAAAACCTATCCGATTTTACGATTTCACCGCCGATTCCCCTACTCCCACTCGATCGTCCCCGGCGGCTTGGACGTGACGTCGTAGACCACCCGGTTGATGCCCCGCACCTCGTTGATGATGCGGGTGGCGGCGCGGCCGAGGACGGCCCAGGGAAATTCGTAGAAGTCGGCGGTCATGCCGTCAGTAGAGGTCACGGCGCGCAGGGCGCAGACCGCTTCGTAGGTGCGGGCGTCGCCCATCACCCCGACCGTCTTCACGGGCAGCAGCACGGCGAAGGCCTGCCAGATCTTGTCGTAGAGGCCGGCGTTGCGGATCTCCTCCAGGTAGATGGCGTCGGCCTGCTGCAGGATGGCGACCTTCTCCGG
>JAQGII010000122.1 GCA_028291305.1 Caulobacteraceae bacterium | reverse complement strand
TGGAAGGGCGGCGACATCTACGATCCCGACCAGGTCGCCCAGCTGGAAAAGCGGCTGCGCGACACCTCGGTGTTCGACTCCGTCACCGTCGCCCTGGACCCCAAGCCCAACGCCGACGGCCAGCGGCCGGTGGATGTGACCCTGGTGGATCGTCCCAGATCGACCCTGGAGCTGGGCGCCAGCTACTCCACGGCGGAAGGCTCGGGCGTTGAAGCCAAATGGGTGCGCTACAACAGCTTCGGCCGCGGCGACACCCTGACCTATTCGCTGCAGGCCGCCGACATTCTCAGCCAGGCGGGGGTCGAGCTCGACCTGCCCAACTGGCTCAACGCCCAGCGCACCCTGAAGCTGTCGACCTCCATCTACCGCGACGACACCAACGCCTATCTGGAAACCGGCGCCCGCATCGGCGCGGACCTGGAACAGCGCTTCGGCCGCAATGACTTCTTCAACTACGGCGTCACCCTGGTCGGCAGCCGCGACGACGAGCCCCAGGTGATCGGCGGCGTCTTGGTCAAGAAGCAGCGGCCGCTGCAGACCGTCATCCTGTCCACCGGCCTGACGCTGGATCACTCCAATGACATCCTCAACCCGACCCAGGGCTGGCGGGCCTCGGTCACCGCCGAACCCAGCGCCAGTTTCGGCGACGGGCCGGTGCAATATATCCGCGCCCAGGTCCAGACCAGCGCCTACCTGCCGCTCGACGCCGGCGCCGTCACCGTCCTGGCCGGGCGCCTGCGCCTGGGCGACATCTTCAACGGCGGCATCCCCTCGATCCCCGCTTCGCGCCGCTTCTATTCGGGCGGCGGCGGCTCGGTGCGCGGCTACGCCTATCAGGACGTCGGCCCCCGGTTCCCCGACAACACGCCCCAGGGCGGCATCTCTCTGCTGGAGACCTCGTTCGAGCTGCGCCGCAAGATCGCCGGCCCGTTCGGGGTGGTGGCCTTCGTCGATTCCGGGGTGCTCGGCTCGCAGCAGACCTTCGACCTGTCGACCGTCTCCACCGGCGTCGGTTTCGGCCTGCGCTACGACCTCGGCTTCGCGCCGCTGCGCGCCGACATCGCCTTTCCGCTGCAGCGCCGCTCGGGCGACGCCTCGGTGCAGATCTACCTGTCGATCGGACAGAGCTTTTGAGCCGCCGCCCCAAATCCGGCGGGCCCGGCCCCCCCGCACCCGAGCCCGGCGCGGCGGCCGAAACGCCCCGTCGGCGCATCCCGTGGATGCGGGCGCACACGCCGCTCGGCTGGCTGCTGGAAGCGGTCCTGGTGCTGCTGCTCACCGCGGGCGTGGTCATCCTCGCGCTGCGGGTGGGCCCGCTGACGACCGAGGCGCGGCGGCTGATCGAGGCGCGGGCCGGCACGCTGATGATCGGCCCCTACGGGCGGCTGCATGTCGAGGGGCTGGAGGGCGACGTCTGGCGTCATTTCCGCCTGCGCCGCCTGACCATCACCGACGCCAAGGGCGTGTGGCTGCAGGCCGACAACATCGAGGTCGACTGGCGCTACGCCGAACTGCTGCGCAGCCGCCTGCATGTCCGCACCCTGGCCGTCCAGCGCCTGCAGCTGCTGCGCCAGCCGGTCGCCGAGGCCGGCAAGACGCCGCCGGGCAAGCCGCTGGACTTCGCCTACGCCGTGGACGCGCTTACGGCGCGGGTCGAGATGACGCCGGCCTTCGCCGTGCAGCGCGGGGTCTATGACGTCTCCGGCGGGTTCGACGTCCGGCGCGGCGGCGGGACCATCGCCAAGGTCGACGCCCGCAGCGTGCTCAGGCCCGGCGACTACCTGCGGGCCAACGTCAACCTCGGCCGCGGCCAGACCCTGCTGCTCGACGCCGACGCGCTGGAGGTCAAGGGCGGCGCCATGGCCGGCGCCCTGGGGCTGGCCGCGGACCAGCCCTTCTCCCTGGCCGCCCATCTGACGGGCACGGTCCCCAAGGGCGCCCTGACCCTGACGGCGCGCTCGGGCGCCCAAATCCCGCTCCAGGCCCAGGGCGCCTGGAGTCCCGGCGGCGGCGGCGTCAACGCGCACGTCGTGCTGGGCGCCTCGCGCTGGACCCAGGGCCTGGTCAAGCTGTTCGGGCCGCAGGCCCAGGTCACGGTGGTCGGCAAGCAGCGCAAGGGCGCGGTCTACGATCTCGACACCCGCTTCATCGCCGACAACCTGATCGTGATGGCCCGCGGGCCGCTGGACCTGAACAAGCGGTCAAGCGGCGGCCTGGCCGCCTCGGCGGTGGTCAAGGACCTGAAGCGGCTGACCCCGGCGCCGTCGATGGGCGAGGGCCGCGCCACGGGGACCCTGTCGGGCAACCTCGACGACCTGCGCTTCGCCGGCCATGCCGAGGCGGCCAACCTGGAACTGCTCGGCTATCGCCTGGCCAGGGCCTCGGGCGCGGTGAAGGTCGGCTGGAAGAAGGGCGAGCTCGACGTCCAGGGCGACATCACCGGCACGGGCGGCTCGGGCGAGGGCGTGATCGCCATGGCCGGCGGACCCACGTTGCACCTGGTCAGCCAGGTGGTGCGCCTGCGCGACGGCCGGCTGCTGATCCGGTCGCTGGACGCTGTCGGCAAGGCCGCGAGGATCCAGGGCAGCGGCGGGCAGAATTTCCTGAGCCAGGGGCTGCAGTTCACGGGCGCGATCACGGCCGACATGGCGCAGATGGCCCCGGGCTCCTCCGGCCAGCTGCAGGGCAGCTGGTCGGCCGGCCAGGCGAGCGGCCCGGACCAGCCGTGGCTGTTCAGCTTCGAGGGTCACGGCGCCCATTTCGCCAGCGGCACGCCGGAGATCGACCGGCTGATGGGGCCCGAGCCCAAGCTGACCGGCAGCGCCTCCCTGCTGGGCGACACGGTGACCGTGTCCAAGGCGGCCGTGGAGGGCGCCCGGGAGCGGGCCAGCATGCGCGGGACCTGGCGGTTTTCCGGCGCCATGCGGTTCGACCTGGACTGGGAGGCCCAGGGGCCGTTCGGCTTCGGTCCCCTGGTCGTCGACGGCCAGGCCAAGGGCGTGGGGCTGCTGAGCGGCACGCTGCAGGCGCCCAAGGCGGAGCTGACCGCCAACCTCGACAGCATCGCCTTCCCCGACCTGACGGTGAAGGCGGCCAGGCTGGACGTGACCTTCGCCGCGGCCCAGGACGGCGCCGACGGGACCGTGTCCCTGGCCGGCCAGAGCGACTACGGCCCGGCCCGGGCCAAGGCGGCCTTCCGCTTCCTGGCCGGGGGCATCGACCTGAGCGTGATCGACGCGGACGCCGGCGGG
>JAQGII010000161.1 GCA_028291305.1 Caulobacteraceae bacterium | reverse complement strand
CATCGCCACCCGCTACGACAAGCTCGCAACAACCTTCGCCAGCGCCGTTTGCATCGCCGCCATCGTCATCTGGTGGGCCCAATGAGTCTCGACCCTAACGCTATGATTTAGAGCCTTTTTATCCGCTTCAAATGGTTCCATTTGAAGCGGAAAGGCTCTAGCCGCAACCGGCGCTCCGTAAAGGGTCAGAGGTTTTCTTGACGCCGCAATGACCGCGCCATACCGTCCCGCCGACAACCGCCGGGCGCCCGTCAAAACAGCCCGTGGATCAGGAGGGAAGGCCCATGGCTGCATCGCGCGCGGCTAGGATTTCGGCCGCCTTGGCCGTCACGCTCGGCATGTTGGCCGCGGGCGCGGCGCCCGCCGCCACCCTCTATCGCCCCGCCGTCTCCTCGGCCGATCCGCACGATCTCAGCGGGGTCTGGTTCCTGCTGCACTACAACCGCGTCATCCCCACCGTCGACGGCACGCCGCCGCCCTTCACCGAGCGCGGCAAGCTGGAATGGGCCAGGCGGATCATGGCCGAGGCCAACGGCGCGCCGATGTCGGACGCCTCCACCCATTGCTGGCCGCACGGCACGCCCCGGGTGATGAACTCGCCCTACCCCCTGCAGATCTTCCAGACACCGCAGCAGACCGTCATCGCCCACGAGGTGGCCCACAACACCCGCTACATCCACATGCAGCGCGCCCACCCGGCCGAGGTGAAGACCAGCTTCATGGGCGACAGCGTCGGCCGCTGGGAAGGCGACACCCTGGTGATCGACACCGTCGGCGTCGACCCCCGCACCTGGATCGACGAGCAGGGCGTCATCCACGGCCCCAAGCTGCATACCGTCGAGCGCATCAGGAAGATCGACGGCGGCAAGGCCATCGAGGACGTGGTCACGGTCGAGGACCCGGACTTCTTCACCAAGCCCTGGACATTCCGCGACACCTACGCTTGGCGGCCGGACCTGCGCATCGCCGAATACGTGTGTGAGGAAAACAACCGCAACGCGCCGCAGGACGGCGTGACGGTGGCCCGCTGAGGATGCGCCCGATCATGACCCGTCCGATGCTGGCCGCGCTCGCCGCCCTGGGCCTCGCCCTCGCCGCCAATGCGCCGCGCGCCCACGCCGAGCCGCCGGCGGCGCCGGCGGACCAGATGCGCCTGCAGGGCATCTGGCAACTGGTGGGCGAGCATTCGACCATCAAGACCGTCGACGGCAGGCTGCCGCCCTTCAAGCCGGCGGCGAAAGCGCGCTACGAGGCGGCGGTGGCCGCCCGCCGCGCCGGCAAGCCCATCGGCGATACGGCGCAGAAATGCCTGCCGCCCGGCCTGCCGCGCGCCATGTTCTATCCGCAGCCCGTGCTGATCACCGTGGAGCCCAAACAGGTCACCTTCCTGCATGAGCTGATGCACCTGCACCGCATGGTCTATATCGGCGACGCGCTGCCCTCGAACGACGACCTGGACCAGAACTGGCTGGGCTTCTCGGCGGGGCGCTGGGAGAAGGGCGACCTGATCGTCCAGTCGCGCGGCTTCAACGACGTCACCACCATCGACACCGCCGGCATCCCCCACTCCACCGACCTGCTGCTGACCGAGAAGCTGCACCTGGCGGACAAGGACACCCTGGTCGACACCATCACCATCGACGATCCCAAGACCTTCGCCGCGCCCTGGCAGACCCGCGTGACCTTCAAGCGCCTGCCGGACACGACCGAGTTCAGGGAATACGTCTGCACGGACGTCAATCCGGAGGCGGTGGCCGCCAAATAGTCAGCGGCCGTGGCCGGGCAGGGCCATCGTCAGGGCGTCCCCGGTGTAGGTTTCCACGACATAGCTGAACGGCGCGCCGGCAGGCGTGCTCAGCACGGCCGTGTGTTGCAGCACCTGGGGAGGAATCGCCGTCAGCGGCGGCGCCGTGCGGCTGGCGGAGGTTTCCCAGCCCCTGGGCAGCGGCTCGAACAGCAGCGCGGCGGACAGGTTGCGGCGGTGGAAGTCCAGGGGCCGCACGACCACGCCGAAGGGCGTGTCGCTGTCGTCCAGCGTGCTGTTCATCTGCGGCGTCAGCCGCGCGGGCAGATACCAGTTGTCCGCCTCCGACAGCACCTGGGGGCCGCAGGTCAGCCGCACGCGGCGATAGCGCAGCCCCTGGTCGACCCCGGCGCCCAGCGCCGCCCGGCCGGCGGGCGGCAGGGGCTTGTCCGGTCCGCGCACCCGCTCGGCGAGGATGTGGCGGCCGGCGGGCCCGTGCGCATCGCACCAGTCCTGCAGCACGGCGGTGGCGCTGTCGTGGCTGAGCAGGTCGGCGTTCAGCGTCTCCAGCAGGGCCTCGGCCTCCAGCCGCGCGACATAGCCGTCCGGCGCCGCCGACGCGGACCTCGCCGGCGCCACGCCCAGGAGCAGGCCCGCCACGGCGGCCAGGCCCAGGCCAAGGCCAAGGCCCTGTTTCATGCAAATTCCTCGCGCCCCTGGATGACGTGTCAATCCATCCGGTATACCAGTCTACAACAAACCCACGCGCCCGGAACGGTCGATCGCGATCGCCCAAAGCCGAAGGGCGGCGCGACGCCAGGAGGGGACATGCGTCTCAGTACGGACCGGATTCTGACCACCCACGTCGGCAGCATGCCGCGGCCCCAGAAGCTGGTGGACGCCCTGCTCAAGAAGGACCACGGCGAGACCTACGATCCGGTCGCCTACGACAAGACCATCCATGACGCGGTCACAGCGGTGGTAGCGCGCCAGGTCGAGGCCGGCGTCGATGATCATCCGGTATTCCTGCTTCATCGCGTCCGACAGGGCCCAGACGTACTCCTCGTGCGTCGGATAGTACTGGTTGGGCTGGAAGGCGGTGACCAGGCCGGGCGAGGCGGAGT
>JAQGII010000142.1 GCA_028291305.1 Caulobacteraceae bacterium | reverse complement strand
GCCTGGGCTTGGCCGGCAGCCGTGCGCCGGCACGCCCCCTCCACCACTTCGTGGTCCCCCTCCCCCGCAAGCGGGGGAGGACGCTGGTGTCAGGCCAGCCGCTTCAGCTCGTCGACCAGGTCGGTCTTCTCCCAGGAGAAGCCGCCGTCCGCGTCCGGGGTGCGGCCGAAGTGGCCGTAGGCGGCGCTGCGGGCGTAGACCGGACGGTTCAGCTTCAGGTGCTCGCGGATGGCGCGCGGCGTGGCCCCGCCGACCAGTTCCGGCAGCAGCTTTTCCAGCTTGGCCGGGTCCACCTGGCCGTTGACCAGGTCGACGTAGAAGCTGAGCGGCTTGGACACGCCGATGGCGAAGCCGATCTGGATGGTGCACTTGTCCGCCAGGCCCGCGGCCACGACGTTCTTGGCCAGGTAGCGGCACATGTAGGCCGCCGAACGGTCGACCTTGGTCGGGTCCTTGCCCGAGAAGGCGCCGCCGCCGTGGGGCGCCGCGCCGCCGTAGGTGTCGACGATGATCTTGCGCCCGGTCAGGCCGCAGTCGCCGTCCGGACCGCCGATCACGAAATTGCCGGTCGGGTTGATATGCCACTCGGTGGCGGCGTCGATGAAGCCGTCCGGCATGACCGTCCTGATGTAGGGCCGCACGATGTCGGACACGTCGGCGGGGGTCAGGCCCTCGGCATGCTGGGTCGACAGCACGATGGAGGTCGCGCGCACCGGCTTGCCGTTGACGTATTCCAGGGTGACCTGGCTCTTGGCGTCGGGCTCCAGGCCCTTGGCCTCGCCGGATTTGCGCACCTTGGCCAGCAGCGACAGGATGTTCTGCGAGTACTGCAGGGTGGCCGGCATCAGTTCCGGCGTCTCGTTCGTGGCGTAGCCGAACATGATGCCCTGGTCGCCCGCGCCCTCGTCCTTGTTGCCCGCGGCGTCGACGCCCATGGCGATGTCGGCCGATTGCGGGTGCAGGTAGCAGGCGTAGTCGGAATTCTTCCAGTGGAAGCCGTCCTGCTCGTAGCCGATGTCCTTGATCGCCGCCCGGACCTTCTCCTCCAGGCTGTCGATCAAACCCGGCAGCACGGCTTCCGGCGCCCGCACTTCGCCGGCCAGGATGATGCGGTTGGTGGTGACCATGGTCTCGCAGGCCACGCGGGCATAGGGGTCGGCGGCCAGGAAGGCGTCGACCACGGTGTCGGAGATGCGGTCCGCGACCTTGTCCGGGTGCCCTTCGGACACGCTTTCACTGGTGAAGATGTAGGAAGAACGGGTCACCGGCAGGCTCCACGGAAAACAGGCAGCCGCGCGCGGGGGCGGCCAAAGGTGCGGCAACATATAAAGATAGCTTTATATCCGCAAGCAAGCAAAGCGCGCGGCGGCCGAATCCCCGGCGGACGGGAGGCCGCTATGGCCTGCGGCGCAGGGCGGGAACCAGCGCCACCGCCGACAGGCCGAGCATGATCCAGAAGGCGGTCTCGCCGAACCGGGCGAACGGGGTCGGCGGCAAGGGCGGCGGCAGGGGCGCGTCGATCACGCCGAAGGCGCCCAGCGGCAGGAGCTCGCCCGGCCGGGCCCGGCCATAGCCGTCCACCACCGCCGAGACGCCCGTGGGGGTGGCCCGCACCATCGGCAGGCCCTCCTCGATGGCGCGGTAGCTGGACAGGTTCAGGCTCTGCCAGGGGCCGCTGGTCTGGCCGAACCAGGCGTCGTTGGAGACGTTGACGATCCAGTCGGCTCGGCCGTTGCCCAGCTTGGCGCCTTCGCGGGTGAAGCCGGGGAACAGGCTTTCGTAGCAGATCAGGGGCTGCACCCGGGGCAGGCCGGGCGCCGCCATCGGCCGCGGCGCGGGGCCGGCGGTGAAGCCGTCGCCGATGTGGACCATCTTCTTGACGCCCAGCGGCGCCAGCACGCCTTCCAGCGGCAGGTATTCGCCGAACGGCACCAGCCGGTACTTGTCGTACATGCCCAGCGGCGTCAGTTCGTTGCCGTCGCGGCGCAGGGCGAACAGGCTGTTGTAGTAGACGATCCGGGTGGCGTGCTCGTCCTGGCGATAGGCCCCGACCAGCAGGGTCTGGCCGGGGGCGAGCGCATGGGCGATGGCGGCGGAGGTCCAGGCGCTGGGGCGGAACAGGTCGTTGGCGGCGGCCGGCAGGGCGCCCTCGGGCCAGATGACGATGTCGGGCGCGCGGCCCCTCGTGGGGGCCATCGAGGTCAGGCGCAGGTAGCGGTCGACGATCGACTGGAACTTGTCGACGTCATACTTGGCTTCCTGGCGCACATTGGCCTGCACCACCCGCACCCAGGGGGCGTCGGCGCGCACCGGCAGGGTGTGGGCCAGCCGCGCCGCGCCGAAGGCGTAGAGGGCGGCGACGACGCCTACGCCGCCGGCGAACAGGCTCCAGGTCGAGGCGCGGCGGCCGAAGGCGAAGGGCGCGGCCAGGGCGGCCATGGCGGCCACGGTCAGCCAGCTGAGGCCGTAGGCGCCGACCAGGGCGGCGGCCTGCGACGGCGCCGATCCGGCCTTCCAGGTCTCCCCCGGCAGGTTCCAGGGAAAGCCGGTCAGGACATGGCCGCGCAGCCATTCCAGCAGGCACAGGGCGCCGGCGAACACCAGCACCTTGAGCAGGCAATCCGTGGGCCTCACGGCGCGATACAGGGCGGCGGCGGCGCCCCAGAACAGTCCCAGGCCGCAGCCCAGGGCGACGACGGCGAAGGGCGCCATCCAGCCCTGCTCGGCGGCGTCGACGAAGAAGGCCTCCGCCACCCACCAGCAGCCGATCAGGAAATAGGCGCTGCCGCCCAGGAAGCCGCGCCAGAAGGCCGAGCGGACCGGGCGCTCGCCCTCGGTCCGGTCCACCAGGGCCAGCAGCAGGCCGTAGCCGAGCAGGCCGGGCAGGAAACCGAACGGCGGGTGGGCCAGGGCGGCGCCCGCGCCGGCCGACAGGGCCAGCCAGGCCGGTTTGGACAAGCCCCGCAAACGCTTCACGGACAGGCCTTCAGATTTCGGGGTTGGGCGACGCCGCGTCGGGTCCGTCCCGGCGCGCCAGCCGGCGGATGCGCACGCGCTTGATCCGGCGCGGATCGGCGTCGGTCACCTCGAACTCGAAGCCGCCGGGATGGGAGATCACCTCGCCGCGCTGCGGCACCCGGCCGGCCAGGGTGGCGACCAGGCCGCCGACGGTGTCGATCTCCTCCTCGAGGTCTTCGGGGGCCATCGGCTCGCCCAGGGCCGCCTCGAGCTCCTCCAGCGAGGCGCGGGCGTCGGCCTCGAACAGGCCGCCCGGACGCGGGTCGATATGGGCCGGCGCGGCCTCGTCGTATTCGTCGGCGATGTCGCCCACCACCGCTTCGACCAGGTCCTCCAGGGTCACCAGGCCGTCGGTGCCGCCGAACTCGTCGATCACCAGGGCCATGTGCATGCGCGAGGTGCGCATGCGCAGCAGCAGGTCGGCCGCGCGCATGGAGGCGGGCACGTAGAGAACCTCGCGGCGCAGGCGGTGCAGCACCGGATCGCCCGGGGCCGGGGCGCCGCCCTCGGTGGCCAGCAGCTTGAACACGTCCTTGATGTGGGCCACGCCCACCGGGTCGTCGAGGCTGTCGCGGTAGACCGGCATGCGCGAGTGCTCGACCTCGG
>JAQGII010000112.1 GCA_028291305.1 Caulobacteraceae bacterium | reverse complement strand
GGTGTTCGACGACACCATCGAGCACGAGGCCTGGAACGACGCCGACACGCCCCGCACCATCCTGATCGCGGACATCTGGAACCCCTATCTGGACGACAGCGAACGGGCCCTGGCCGGCGCCCTGATGGCCGCGCGCCAGGCCTACTACCGCTCCTGACATCCGGAACGAAAAAGGGGCGGCCCGATGGGCCGCCCCTTCCGCTATTGCCCCAAGGCCAGGCCTCAGAACTGGGCTGTGATGCCCATGAAGATGTAACGGCCCAGCGCGTCGTAGACTTGCGGGTAGGTGTTGCCGTTGCCGTACACCTGCGCCAGGTGGCCCGAACCCACCAGCGGCGGCTGCAGGTCCATCAGGTTGTTGACGCCGACACGCAGGGTGTACTGGTCCTTGATCCGCCAGTTGGCCGACAGGTCGAAGTAGTCGAACGCGTTCAGCTTGGCGTCGCCGGGATTGACCGTCCCCTTCAGGTTGGGGTTGGACGAGGAGGAGTCGACCATGACGCTGTCGACGTGGCGCCAGGCGGCGGACGCCTGGATGTTCCACGGGGTCTGCCAGGTCAGGCGCGTCTTGCTGCGGAACTTGGGCGCCGGGGCGCCGCCGGTGGCGACGTCGCAGACGGTGCCGTACAGACCCACGCAATCATAGCTGCTGCCGCCCGGGATCGTCGTGGTGACGAAGCTGTTCAGCAGCGTGCCCTGGAAGTTGACGTCGAAGCGGCCGTACCGGTCCCAGCCAAAGGAGGCCAGGGGCAGGCGGTAGTTGGCGGTGAAGTCGACCCCCTTGGTCTGGATCGAACCCAGGTTGAAGTTGGTGTCCTGGATGTAGCCGTTGGTCCCCAGCCACAGCGACCCGGTGCCGGGCGCCCGCACGATCTTGCTGCAGTAGAAGGGATCGCCGGTTTGCACGCACTGGGTGATGATCAGGTCCGCGCCCGCCGTGCCGATCACGTTGTTCACCTTGATGTCGAAATAGTCGACGGTCAGGTTGAAGCCGGGGATGAAGCGGGGCTGGGCGACGAAGCCGAACGAGATCGTGTCGGATTTTTCCGGCTGCAGGTTCACGTTGCCGCCCGTCTGGCCATTGTACTGGTTGGCCGAGTTGATGGCGATGTGGCCGTACTGCGCCGCCGTCACGCCGGTCTTGGCGCAAGCGGCGAAGCTGGCCGCGGGCGAGGTGCCGGCGCAGGGGTCGATCGAGCCGTCCAGGGCCACGCCGGTCGCCGCGTACAGTTCGTTCAGGTTGGGCGCGCGGACGGCCCGGTTGTAGCCGGCGCGGAACTTGATGTCCGAAACCGGCGCCCATTCACCGCCGATCTTGTAGGTGTCGGTGCGGCCCGAGGTGCTGTAGTCTGAATACCGGTAGCCGGTGTTCAGCGTCAGGGTCTGGATGCCGACCATATCCTTGGCCAGCGGCACGTTCACTTCCGTGAAGACTTCCTTCACGTCGTAGACGCCCGCCACGGGGCCGCGCGCGCCGCCCTGCCCGGCGAGGTCGCCGGACGAATACTCGTCGTCGGTTTTGAGGGTCATCTCTTCACGGCGGTATTCCGTGCCGACGGCGATGCCGACGCCGTCCGTGCTCCACGGGCTCTTGATGCCGTAGTCGCCCAGGGCGCCCGAGACGGTGGCCGAAACGACCTGCTCGACCGTGCTGCCCGACTGGAAGCCGGCCGCCGAGACATAGTTCAGGGCGGTCTGGGAGATGCCGCCGATGGCGAAGGCGTTGTAGGGAACGCAACCCGTCTGCGCGAACAGGGTGCAGGACGCCAGGGCGTTGCCGGAGCGCAGCAGCGAGAAGTCGTTCTGGAAGTTTTCGGCGAAGATGGCGGTGCCGTACTGGGCGTAGGCGTCGTAGCTCCAGGTCTTGTCGATGGCGCCCTTGGAGCCGATCAGCAGGCGGTAGTCGGTGTGGCGCAGGTTGTCGATCCGCGCGCCGCCTTCCACGTTGCGCTTGAGCAGGGCGAGGGTGGCGGTGCCGGTCGGGCCCTGGCCGGCGGCGGTGCAGAAGGTGGCCACTTCCTGGGCCGACAGCAGCGAGCTGTTGCAGGGGATGTTGACGGTCTGGCCGAACACGCCGGACGGCGCCACCTGGCTGCTGGTTTGGTCGTCCATGAACATGACCTGGGCGTAGACGTCCGCGTGCTCGTTCAGCTCATAGTGGCTGAGCACGCCGGCCGTGTAGCGCGTGTCCGGACGCTGATAATAGTTGAACGGGGCGAAGTTGTAGGCGTCGCGCGACGCGACGTAGGGGCGCACGGTGGTGCCGTTGCCGGTCGGGTCCAGGATATAGCCGTTGGGATCGCCGACAGCCGTGCCAGTCGGGGTGAACACCAGGAAGTGCGACAGGGCGGTGGTGCCCGAGCCGGCGCAGGCGAAGCCGGGACCGGATTCGCTCAGCGAACAGGCGCCATAGTCGCGGGCGCCCTGGCTGACCGCGTCGATCTGGCGGTAGCCCATGTAGACTTCGGCGTTGCCCTTGTTGTCCGGCGAGTTGACGCCGAGGGTCAGGGTCACGTCCTTCTGCCAGCCGTCGATCTTGCTGCCGGACGGGGCGCCGAAGCCGCGCGCTTTTTCCAGGCCCTGCATCATCGTGTTGTTGTTGTCGTGGTCGTAGAAGCCGGCGTTGGCGTCGATTTTGATGCCGGTGAAGTTCTTCTGCATGATGAAGTTGACGACGCCGGCGACGGCGTCCGAGCCGTAGGTCGCCGAGGCGCCCCCGGTCAGCACTTCAACGCGGTCCACCAGGGCGGTGGGGATGAAGTTCAGGTCGGGAACCGGGTTGTTGTTCGAATAGGCGGGATCGCCGGGCACCAGACGGCGGCCGTCGATCAGCACCAGGGTGCGCGGCGTGCCGAGGCCGCGCAGGTTCACGGTGGCGGTGCCGGTGGCGCCGTTGCCCACCGCGCTGCCCTGGCCGGCGAAGGACTGGGGCAGGCTGTTGATCAGGTCTTCGACGCGACTGGCGCCGCTGAGCTTGATCTCGGCGTTGTTCACGGTGGTGACCGGGCTGACGCTGGCCAGGTTGGCGTTCTGGATCCGCGTACCGGTCACGACGACTTCCTGGACCGTGCTCGGGGGAGCGGTCTGGGGAGCGGTCTGAGCCATGGCGGTTCCGGCCAGGCCCAGGGACAACGCGCCACAGATCATCGAGGACGCCATGAGGCGGTCCCGTACGGTGAGATGTTTCAAGATATTGCCCTCCAGATGGGCGGCGCTGACGGCGCGATGGCCGTAGCGGCCCCAATACATGTATCCCGCGCCATTGAGACATATCCCCGGCCGGTTGAGTCTAGGTTTGGTCCGCGGATGCACGGCGGTCAACGAAATGGCGCCGTTTTGTCACACGTCGACACCGCCTGTTACATTGATGCCATAGTCTCTGCCGATTTTTAGCCTTCCGAAGCATCCAAATACAGCCACACGCGTTAGTATTCGTTTTGCCTGCTGAATCCCTTAGCTTGACTTGCTGCGCGGATGCTCGGCGAGCGGGTTCCATACCGCCGTTATCTAGGGCGCCGTCCAGGGCGCCGGAAGCAGAGCCGATTAGGCGCGGCGGGCGAGCAGGCGCTACAGTAGGACCGCATTGAGCTCGGGGGCGGCGTGAACAGGCGAACGGCGATAGCGGCAATGCTGAGCGGCGGAGCCGTGTTGCTGTCGGCGGGCGCCGCCGCGGCGGAAAACTGGTTTCCCTTTTTCGTGATTCCCAACGGCGTGGTCTACCTGGACCACGACTCCGTCGTCCGCCGGTCGGGCCATGTCAGCGCGCGGCTGGAATCGACCTTTCCCGCTCCCCAGCGAATCAGTCGCAACGGCCAGGTGTTCGCCTATGTGAAAACGATCGATCTGGTGGATATCGACTGCAAGGCCGAGGTCTACAAGAACGTCTCGCGCGACCTCTATACCGGCGACGGCGCGATGGCCCTGTCGATCAACGAGAGCGACAATCCCCTGAGGATTCCGCCCAAGTCGGCCCAGGCGGCGCTGATCACGGCCTATTGCGGCTGACTAGACCTGGTCGGGGGGCTCGGGCTCGAAGCCGACAGGCTTGAATCCGTGCAGGAAGGATTCCACGGCCACGGTGACGGGGCCGGAAATCATCCGCTTGCCCGCTTCCATCTCGCGCACCCGTTTTTCGCCCTGCGAGCGGTCGCCCGCCAGACGCAAGGCGCGCGCCATGTCGGACGGCGACCAGCCCAGCGCTTCGCGGGCTTGTTTCAGGTGGGTTCCGTTCTCGATCATGGTCGGCTCTGGTCTTGCGACGGCGCCGCAGCGACATGCACGCATCGCGCGCCGGGATCAACCCACCCGTGAGGATCGAGGCCCTGCCGGCGCAGGAATGATGCAGCTGCGCCGCTGGTTGCAGCTGTCAGCGCCCAATTCGTGTCGCGGCCGGCCGAGCAGCGGCGCCCACGGGCCGCTTGACGGCATCGGGCGAACCATGATCGCCACCGGCCTGTGGAAATCGTGGCGCGGGGTGCGGCGACGCGCCTAAGATGGAGGCCTTGTTTCGGCCTCCAGTTGGAGACAAGAGACGTGCGCGGGGGCGGAACGACTTAACGGTATGGCCGGCTTCATCTTCCATGATCCTTCCGGTCGTCGCGGCCGTCGCGCGGGCCTGGCTGTCGGCCTCGTCCTGGCGACCATCGCCGCGGTCGGCGCCGGATTCGCCGCGACCCTGGCGCTCGCCCCGCGGTTGCCGGACCTGCAGCTGAAGGACCCGCGCGTCCTGTCGGCGCTGCACGAGGAAAGCCCGCACAAGAAGCTGCGCCACCTGCCCTGGACCCGCGTGCCGCGGCCCGGGGTGCTGACCTCGGCCATCTCCGGCGCCCAGCGGCCCCTGACCATGGCCTTCTACGTCAGCTACGATTCCAATTCCCGCCAGTCCCTGGCTGAGCACGTCTCCAAGATCGACGTCGTCTCGCCGCAATGGGTCACGCTGAACGGAGCGGCCGGCGACATCGCCGTGGCCGACGACCCCCAGGCCAACGCCATCATCAGCGCGGCGGCCAAGCCGCCTTCGGTGCTGCCGTCGATCATCAACATCCACGACGGCGAGTGGGACTCCGCCCAGGCGTCGTTCGACATCGTCAACCCGTTCGCGCGCCGCAACCTGATCGCCAAGCTGGTGGACCAGGCGCAGAAGCGCGGCTTCGCCGGCTATGTATTCGACCTGGAGAGCCTGCCGAACGATGCGGTGAAGGCCTATCCCGCCTTCCTGGCGCAGGCCCGCGCCGCGCTGCGGCCGCTGGGCCGCGAAGTGTGGGTCACCGTCCCCTTCGACGACCGCGCGTGGGACCTGAAGGCCATCCAGGCCGCCACCGACACCGTCGTGCTGATGGCCTACGACGAGCACTGGCTGACCAGCGACCCCGGTCCGCCCGCGAGCCAGGGCTGGTTCCAGTCCAACCTGGTCGAGACCCTGGGCAAGATGGACCCGAACCGCACCATCGTGGCGCTGGGCAGCTATGGCTACAACTGGGTCAAGCGGGGCAAGACCTGGGACTCGGCGGAGGCCGAGACGTTCCACGAGTCCACCGTCATCGCCAACGACTCCGGGGTCGACATCGATTTCGATTCCGACGCCCTCACCCCCCACTTCAGCTATGAGGACGAGAACGGCCTGACCAACGAGCTTTGGTTCCTGGACGCCGTCACCCTCTACAATCAGGTCAAGGTCGCCAACGCCTTCATGCCGCGCGGCTACGCCCTGTGGCGGCTGGGCTCGGAGGATCCCGGCGTGTGGAGCGTGTTCGGACGCGGCTACGGCCGCGCCGAGGCCGCCGACCTGCAGGCCGTGCCCGGCGGCACCGACGTCGATTTCGACGGCACCGGCGAGGTGCTCAAGATCACCCAGACGCCCAAGCCGGGCAAACGCTCGCTGACCATCGACAAGGACACCGGCCTGATCTCCGGCGAGCACTACGACGTCATCCCCAGCGCATACATCGTGCAGCGCTACGGCGCTCACCCGGGCCTGATCGCCCTGACCTTCGACGACGGGCCGCACCACAAGTTCACCAAGCAGATCCTCGACATCCTCAATGAGTAGAAGGTCCAGGCGACCTTATTCGTCATCGGCGAC
>JAQGII010000111.1 GCA_028291305.1 Caulobacteraceae bacterium | reverse complement strand
CCCTTCATCATGATCTTTATTACGGCGCATCGCGCCCAGACTTCGCCGCGGGGTGGAGCAGCCCGGTAGCTCGTCAGGCTCATAACCTGAAGGTCACAGGTTCAAATCCTGTCCCCGCACCCAAGATCAAGTATTTACGGGCCAAGCCGCAAGGTTTGGCCCGTTTTGCTATGCGCGAACTGCCGCCGATCGCCCGCTACGCCACCTGCTTTTGCCGCTTGACGACCTCCTCGGCCAACCGGCCGCCGAGCTCGGCCATGTGGTCGAAGGCGGTCTCGAACACGCCCAGGCCTTGGGTGAGCCCACGCAGTTCGAGGATGAAGTCCCGCCGCTCGCCTTCCGGCATGTAGGCCCGGATCTCGTCCCAGCCGGGCCACAGAGGCTTGGGCTCGAAGCCGAGGATCTGGCCGCGCCGCGCCGACATCGCCGCGGTGATCCTCGGCGTGCTGGGGGAGGGGGCCGAGATCAACAGCCTGTCGATCGGCTCCAGCAGATAGGGCTCGCAGGCGCGCAGCCCCTCGGTCATGGCCAGCCGACCGGCCGCGCGGAAGGCGGCTTCCGAACTGTCCACGCTGTGGGAGGAGCCGTCGGTGAGAACGGCCTCCAGGTCGATCACGGGAAAGCCCATCGGCCCGCGCTCGAGGGCGTCCTTCAAGCCCTGCTCCACAGCGGGAATCCACTGCTTGGGCACGGCGCCGCCGCTGATCCGCTGGGAAAACAGGAAGCCCGAGCCGCGCGCCGCGGGCTTGATCTCGACCACGACATCGCCGAACTGGCCATGGCCGCCGGTCTGCTTCTTGTGCCGGCCGCGCTGGACAACGCCTTTGCGGATCGACTCCCGGTACCCGGTCGCCGGGAACCGGGTCACGACCTCGAGCCCGTACCGGCGCCGAAGCCGGTCGAGGGTGATCTGCAGGTGAGCCTCGCCGAATCCCTCAAGCACCGTCTCCTGGGTCGCCGGATCGCGGCGGAGGGTCAGGGAGCTGTCTTCCTCCGTGAGCTTGGTCAGCGCGGCCGAGAGGCGCACGTCGTCCTTGCGGTCGCGCGCCTCGATAGCCAGCGCGTAGAGCGGACAGGCCCGCGCCTGCGCCGGCGCAACGCGCGCCTGTCCGTCCGCCGACAGCAGCTGTCCCGTCGTGGCGTCGTCGATCTTGGCGAAGGCGACGACTTCTCCCGGTAGCGAGGCCGCGGCCTTGCGCAGCGCCCCCGCCTCCATGGAGAACATGCTCGCGCGCGCCCGCGTGCGGTTGGGGAGCGTCAGCTCGACGCCCTCGCGCAGTTCGGGGCCGAGCAGGCGGGCGTAGGCCAGCTTGCCCATTTGCGCCGCATGGGAGACGCCCAGGACATAGGCGCAGCCACCGTCCAGCCCGAGCCGGCGGGCCGCGCCCGGCCACTCCGGGGCCTCGTGCCGCAGAGCCTTCAACAGCCGCCTGACCCCGAACCCTTCATGGGCCGAACCAAAGAAGATCGGCGTGATCTTTGCCTGCTGCACATCGGCGACCAGGTCGGCGAACACGTCGTCCCGGGCCGGGGAGACGTCGGTGAGCAGTTGCTCCAGGAGCGCGTCGTCGAACTCCGACAACTGCTCCAGCATGTGGAACCGGGCCTGGCTTTCGTCCGCCCGGGTCTCGGGGGGGATGTCGATCTGCCTGGAGGGCTCGCCGGCGCGGTAGACGAAGGCCCGTTCCAGAGCGAGGTCGACGAAGCCGGCGACCCGGCCGTCCTCGATCAGCGGCAGCTGGCGCGCCACCATCGGCGTGGCGCTGATGCCCTGCAGGGCGGAAGTCAGAGCGTCCAATTGTCCCCGGGCCTGATCGATCTTGTTGACGAACACTGCGCGCGGAACGCCGAGCCGCTCCAGGGCCTGCAAAGCAGGCTGGGCGAGCACCGCCCGTTCCGGCTGGGGATCGACCACCACGACGGCCAAGTCGACCGCCGCCAGGGCCGGATCGGCGGCGGCGCCGAAATCCGCCGAGCCCGGGCAGTCGACGATCGCGAAGCGGTCGCCGAGAAAGTCAAACCCGGCCAGGTTGATCTCGGTGGACTGGCCCCTCCGCCGGGATTCGGGCGAGCTGTCGCCGACGCTCGTCCCGAGAGCGACATCGCCGCGACGGCCAAGGGCGCCGCTGGCGAACAACAGCGCCTCGAGCAGCGTCGTCTTGCCCGCGCCGGCGGGCCCGACCAAACCGACGGCGCGTACGGACTGCGAAGCTGCGCGCACAATCACCTCCCGCCTCGAACCGGCGTCTCCGGTTCCGCTGGTTTCCCCCGGGGCCGACGAGGATAAACCCGCGCGACCTTGGGCGCCATGGTCAGGTCGGCGGCGCCGTCACGGCTGTTCGCGTTTGGGCAGGGCCATCACCTGCTCCTTGGTCATCGGCACGATCTTGTCGACGATGCAGGGCGTCTGGAAGCCGCGTGGGCCGGCGGATAGGTCGACGTCGATCGGCCGGCAGATCAGGTCGCTGCCGCCGCGGACGTTCAGCACATAGGGATCGATGCCGAGGGTGGTGAAACAGGCTCCCTTGGTCTGGATCTGGTAGTAGCGGTGATCCCGCGTCTGCAGGTTCAGATGGGTCTGGCTGGCCTGGACCGATCCGTCGATGTCCATCACGCGGAAGCACTGGTCGTGCGGTTGAGCCTTGGGGGCGGCCTGGACCGTGGCCTGGCCGGCCAGGAAGGCC
>JAQGII010000110.1 GCA_028291305.1 Caulobacteraceae bacterium | reverse complement strand
CGATGATGGTGCTGATCTGGTTCCTGTCGACCGTACCGTTCAAGCCCGCCGGCGCCGCGGGCCCGGCCATCGACTATTCCTTCGCCGGCCTCATCGGCCACGCGCTGCAGCCCCTGCTGGCGCCCATCGGCTTCAACTGGCAGATGGCCGTGGCCCTGGTGCCGGGGATGGCGGCGCGGGAAGTGGCGGTCGGCGCGCTGGGCACTGTCTATGCCATCGGCGAGGGCGAGCCGGGCAAGCTGGCCTCGACGCTCGCGGGACACTGGTCCCTGCCCACCGCCCTGGCCTTCCTGGCCTGGTACGTGTTCGCGCCCCAGTGCGCCTCGACCCTGGCCGTGGTGAAGCGCGAAACCAACGCCTGGCGGTGGCCGATCATCATGTTCGTCTACATGATCACCCTGGCCTATGTGGCGGCGCTGGTCACCTTCCAGGTCGCCTCGCGCTTCTGACGCCGACCTGCAAACCGCCCCCGGAAACCCCCGAAAAATTCTTCGATCCGGTTCTGCGTCGAATCGCGCGATTTTGACGTGAGCTAAAAGGCTTGCGTCCACCCAGCTAGGCCGTGCACATCGGCGACGGCCAGAGGGGTTTACCAAGCTTGGCCGTGCGCGCGTCAGGCCGTAAAGGTCTTGGCGATTGATCTATAGGGCTTAGGTTTGCGAAAAGAAGCTTGCGCATCCGACCACAGCTTGAGGCGTTGGCTGCTCGCGGTGGCGAGGCATAATCCTCACCGAGGAGAGGCATGAGGCGTAAGGTCGTCATTTCGACAGCGGGGTCGTTGGGGGATCTCAATCCCTTCATCGCCCTGGCGCTTGAACTGAAAGCGCGTGGCTATGAGCCGCTGATCGCCAGCCAAGACGAGTTCCGCGCCAAGATCCAGGCCGAGGGAATCGACTTCCATGCCCTGCGCCCCGGCGTCTAGGATGTGAAGGGCGAGCTCGGCATCGACGAGCAGACCATCTTCCGCAAGGCCACCAACGGCTCCTCCGGCCTGCCCTTCCTGGTGCGGCGGATCGCCATGCCGTTCCTGCGCCGCGCCTACGAGGACATGATGTCGGCCACCCAGGGCGCGTCCCTGGTGGTCACCCACCCGTCCGCCTTCGCCGCCCGCCTGGCCGCCGAGAACCGCGGCCTGCTGTGGATGTCGGCGGTGCTGGCGCCGTTCGGCCTGATGTCGACCTGCGACCCGCCGGTGTTCTCGACCGCCCCCGGCCTGGCCTTCCTGCGCGAACTGACGGGCGCGCGTTTCGACGCGGCCCTGTTGGCCATGGTCAAGAAGGTCACCGACCCCTGGACCGCGCCCTTCCAGACCCTGCGCCGCGAGCTCGGCCTGCCGCCGGTGGTCAATCCGCTGTTCGAGGGGCAGTTCTCGCCCTACGCCACCCTCGCCCTCTATTCCAAATGGATGGGCGAGCTGCAGCCGGATCATCCGGTCAACTGCGACATCACCGGCTTCGCCTTCTACGACCAGCCTCCGGGCGCCCCGTCCGAACTGCCCGAGGGCCTCAAACGCTTCCTGGCCGAGGGGGCCCCGCCGCTGGTCTTCACCCTGGGCACGGCCCTGGTCAACGATCCGGGTGACTTCTACCAGCGCAGCCTGCAGACCGCGCGGCTTCTGGGCCGGCGCGCCGTCTTCCTGGGGCTGGACAGCGGCGGGCCCGATGCGGACACCATCCGCGCCTCGCTGCCCAGCTCGATGTTCGCCGCCGGCTATGTGCCGCACTCGCTGATCTTCCCGCACGCCGAGGCGATCGTGCACCACGGCGGGGTCGGCACCACCGCCCAGGCGCTGCGCGCCGGCAAACCCCAGCTGATCACGCCGTTCGCGGGGGACCAGCCGGACAACGCCATGCGCATGTGCCGCCTGGGCGTCGCCCGCCAGCTTGCGCCCAACGCCTACATCCCGCGCCGCGCCGCAGCCGACCTCGCCGACCTGACCCGCGACCGCGGCCTGACGGTGCGCGCCGGCGAGATCGGCCGCTCGGTGGCCGCCGAAAAGGGCGCCTCGGTCGCCGCCGACCTGATCGAGGCCCTGTTGCACGAGCGCAGCCCGCGCCGGGCGGGGGCCTAGCTTCCGCTCAGCGGCGTGATCGGCGCTATCTTTTGAACACCCCGACCAGCTCCACGTGCGGCGACCACAGGAACTGATCCACCACCATCACCTGCTCCAGGCGCAAGCCGCCGGCGGCCAGGATCGCGGCGTCGCGGGCGAAGGTCCCCGGATCGCAGGACACCCCGACCACCGTGGAGACCTTCGAGGCGGCGATCTGGGCGGCCTGCATGTCGGCGCCGGCGCGCGGGGGGTCGAACAGCACCGCGTCGGTCTTCTTGAGGTCCTGGGCCAGCATCGGCCTGCGGAACAGGTCGCGGGCTTCGGCGGTGATGCTTTTCAGACCCGGGGCGGACGCAGTCGCGGCGATCAGCGACCTGATGGCCAGCGGGTCGGAGTCCACCGCCAGCACGGGGGCCAGGGCGGCCAGGCGGAAGGTGAAGGCGCCTGAACCGCAGAACAGGTCGGCGATCCGATGGGCGCCGCGCATGGCCTCGACCGCGAACTCGGCCATTGCGTCTTCCGCTTCCGGCACGGCCTGGAGGAAGCCGCCGGGCGGCAGGGCCACGACAGCCGGCCCCAGGCGGACCATCGGCTGGCGGGCCATGTAGACGACCTCTCCGGCCATGGTCACGCGGGCGAAGTCGGCCTTGGCGGCGATCTCGGCGGCGCGCAGCCGCGCGTCGGCCGACAGGCCGCCGCTTTTCCGCTCCACCCCGGTCACGTCAATGTCCAGCCCCGTCCCGGTCAGGGTGACGTGCAGGGTTGGGGCCGACTTGGGATGCTCCAGGAAGGGCGCGGCCAGGGCGCGCAGCGCCGGAAAGGCCGCCACCAGCCTGGGATGGGCGATGGGACAGACCTCTATCTCGACCAGGCTCCAGGAGCGGCGCTCCTTGTAGCCCAGCCGCACCCGGTCGCCCGCCCGGTCGCCCCGGCGCGCGTGCAGCGCCACCCGGCGGCGCGATCCCGGGGCCGCGGCGAACGGCGGCGCCATCTGCGGATGCAGGCCCTCGCGCGACAGCGCCTCGCGCACCCGCTCCTGCTTCCAGGCCAGGTAGGGCGCGTGGTCCCAATGCTGCAGGGCGCAGCCGCCGCAGGCGAAGAAGTGCGGACAGACAGGCTCTATCCGTTCGGGACTGGCGGCCAGCACCTCGAGCAGTTCGCCACGCTCGCCCTGCGCCTCGATGCGCACCGCTTCGCCCGGCAGGGTGAAGGGCGTGAACACCGAATGGCCGGACGCGGTCTGGCAGACGCCGTCGCCCTGCCCCCCGATTCGGATCACGTCGGCCTCGACGGGACCCGCAAGCTTTGACTTGGGCACGGAACAACCTTTGCCATTGTCGCATTAGGTAGGGAGCCGACAGGCCTGAGCCCTGTCGCCCCGCCTCCCGGACCGAATTCGTCCGGCAGACGTTTTGAACACATGAACGAACATGAACGGCTCGCTCAAGCTTCGTTCAGGTGCACGCGGTCATCTTAAGACCATACCGCGGGACCATGAGGAAGCGGATCAGCCGCGACCGAGGAGAAACACAATGCGGAAATTGCTCATTCTGGCCAGCATCGCCTCCATGGCGGCGCCGGCGCTCACGGTGGTGGTGGTCCCCGCCGAGGCCTCGGCTTCCGCGCGCGGCTGCCGCAACGTCGGCACCGCCGTCGGCGGCGTGACCGGCGCGGTGGTGGGCTCCAACCTCGCCAGCGGCGGCGGCCGCACCGGGGGCGCCATCCTTGGCGG
This sequence comes from Caulobacteraceae bacterium, assembly GCA_028291305.1. GTDB lineage: Bacteria > Pseudomonadota > Alphaproteobacteria > Caulobacterales > Caulobacteraceae > BOG-938. The sequence goes on along the minus strand of JAQGII010000110.1, from coordinate 1,711 downwards.
CCTGGTGGGCGCCGTGGCCGGCCATGAGATCGCCAAACAGAACTGCGGCGGCGACCAGCGCCGCTCCTACAGGACGGCGTCCTGCCGAAACGAAACCCGCTACCGCAACCACCGGCCCTACCAAGTCCACCTTTGCCAAGGTCGCGACGGGGTTTGGCGTCCGGCCTAAGCCCGACACAAACGCTGAGGAGAGTATCTGATGTTCAAGTCCCCCATGATCGCTAAGGGCGCCATTGGCGCCGCGGTCGCCGCCATGACGCTGGCCGGCGTGGCCGCCATGCCCAGCGTGGCGGCGGCGCAAGACTGCTCCGGTGCTTCGACCGTGGGCGGCCTGCTCGGGGCTGGGGCCGGCGCCGCAGCGGGCTCCAACCTGGCGCGAGGCGGCGGCCGCACGGGCGGCGCCATCATCGGCGGCGTCTTGGGCGCCCTGGTCGGCACCAACGCCGGCCGCAGCATGAGCGGGTGCGATCGCAACAACGGCTACTACGCGCCCCAGCGGCAGGGCTACTACGAGCCGCAACGGCAGGGCTACGCCCCGCCGCCGGCAAACTACTACAGCGCGCCTCCCCCGGCCGCCTACTACGAGCAGGGTTACGCTCCGGCGCCGGCCTACGGCTACGCGCCGGGCTACTACGAGCCGGCCCCGGCCATCGTCGTGGCGCCCACCCCCTACTACTACGGCCGCCCCTACTATTACGGCCGCCGCCACGGCTGGTAGGCCTCGGCCAACCCGAGCTGAAGATCGAGAAGCCGTCCGCCCGCGCGGGCGGCTTTTTCGTTCCTCCCCTGTCCGCCCGGCGTGTAAGAAGCCCCAACCCTAGAGACGGAGCGCGCCGTGGCCGAACCCATCAACCTTGCTGCAGAACTGATCGCCGTCCGGGCCACCCTGCAGGTGCTCATCGCCGTCCTCGAGAAGAGCGGCGCCCCCGGCCTCATTGAGGCGCTGCGCGAGCAGACCGGCAACATCATCCAGGGCGACGCGCTGGTCCTGCCCGCGTCGGTCGCGACCAAGGACATCTTCGTGAAGGACATCCGCGAGTACGCGCTGCAGATCATCGCCGAAACCCGCGCCATGGCGCCGCCCGACGTCGCCTAGGGAGCGGTCTCAGGTCAGGGCGCTTGCCCCCGGCGCCCGGGCGTGGATCAGGTATTCGTGGTTGCCGTCCGAGCCTTCGATGGGACTATCGACGAATGCGGCCACTCGCCAGCCCGACTCCTCCAGGAAGCTCTTCACGCCCTCCAACGCCGCCAGGCGGTGGGCCTCGTCCTTGACCACCCCGCCCTTGCCTACCTTGCCCGGCCCCACCTCGAACTGCGGTTTGACCAGGGCGATCAGGTCGGCCCCGGGGGCGGCCAACGCCAGGGCGGCCGGCAACGCCTTCTCCAGCCCGATGAAGCTGGCGTCGCAGACGATGAGCTCGGGCGACTCGGGCACATGGCCGGCGTCCAGCCTGCGCGCGTCCAGCCCCTCCAGATTGATCACCCGGGAATCGGCGGCCACCTGGGCGTGCAGCTGCCCGCGCCCGACGTCGACCGCATAGACCCGCTCGGCCCCGCCCGCCAGGCACACCTGGGTGAAGCCGCCGGTCGAGGCGCCGATGTCCAGCACGACCTTGCCGGCCGGCGAGATCAGCCAATGGGCCAGGGCATGGGCCAGTTTCAACGCTCCGCGCCCCACCCACGGATGCGCCGCTTTGGCCGCGATCTCCGC
>JAQGII010000107.1 GCA_028291305.1 Caulobacteraceae bacterium | reverse complement strand
CACCGCCGCGTCGAGCCGCGCCACGTCGGCCAGATAAGGCAGGCCGGCGGCCAGCGGATAGCGGTCCAGGAACTCGGGGAAGGCGGCGCCGTAGCCGGTCAGCCAGGCCTGGGCGGGGGGCTGCTGGTCGATGAAGCTCCGGGCCGCCTGATCGAAGAACGCCTCGCCCACCAGGGCGTCCACCGTGGGGAAGGTCAGGCGCAGGGCGTTGGTCAGGGCGCAGAGGACGGTGTTGCGGTGCAGGCCGAGGGCCTCGTCGGCGGCGATGGGTCCGGCCAGGACCTGTCCGCGCACGGCGTCGAAGCGGCCGCTCAGCAGGCCCTGGGCCATCTCCCGTTGCAGCGTGGCCAGGTCAGACATGGACGGGCTCCCGCGCCGCGGCCTGGTCCAGGATGGCCTGGGCGGCGGCGGCCTCCTCTTCGAGGACGCGGAAGTCCGGGATGTCGGTGTCCCATTCGATCAGGGTCGGGCGCGGGCCGAGCCGCCGCACGGCGCGCGCGTAGAGGGCCCAGACCTCGGCGCTGACCCGCGAGCCGTGGTCGTCGATCCGCACCCGCCGTCCGCCGCCCAGTTCACGCACGGCGTGGCCGGCCAGGTGGATCTCGCCGACGGCGGCGTGCGGGATGACCCGCAGGTAGGCGTCCAGCGCGTGGCCGGGATCGCCTCCCTGGTTCATGACGCTGACGTGGATGTTGTTGATGTCCAGCAGCACGCCGCAGCCGGTGGCGCAGGCCAGGGCCCCGAGGAACTCGGCCTCGCCGAGGCGGGAGCCGGCGAACCGCAGATAGGTGGAGGGGTTCTCGATCAGGATCGGGCGGCCCAGCGCCTCCTGCACGTGATCGACGTTGGCCCGGACCACCGCGAACGCCTCCTCGGTATAGGGCAGCGGCAGCAGGTCCGGCAGGTGCAGGGGGCCCCCGGGCGCGCCGGCGGCGCTCCACGACAGGTGGTCGGACATCAGGCCCGGCCGCACCCGGCGCTCCAGCGCCGCCAGCCTGCCCAGATGGTCGGGATCGACGCCGCAGGCCGAGCCCAGCGACAGGCCCACCGCATGCAGCGACACGGGATAGCGCTCGGCGAACCCGGCCAGTTCGTCGGCCAGGCCGGGGGTCATGTAGTTTTCGGGGTGCGCCTCGAACCACGCCGTCGTCGGTGCGGTGTCGCGCACATGGGCGTGGTGGGGCAGGCGCAGCCCGATCCCGGCCCGGGCGGGGATCGGGCGCGCCCGGGCGGATAGGGCGGACGCGGCGTCCGAAGACGGTCTGGCCATGGTGCTAAGCGCGGTCATGACGCCGGTCCTTGAGCCCTACCCGGCCTTCGATCACATCGCCTTGGTGGAGCCGCCGGCGATCTTGGCGCAGGCGCCCGCGGGCAGGTAGACGAAGGAAGTTTTGTCCATGTTTTTGGTCGCCTGGCCGGCGCAGGAGTGGGCGCCCGCGGCGCAGTCGTTCTTGGCCGCCTTGGCGATGCCGTAGCATTTTTCGCTGCCGGCCGGCTGGGCGACCGGGCCGGCCATGGCGGCGGCGGAGGCCGAGGCGGAGGCGATGGTGGACAGGGCCAGGGCGCCGAGGATGGTGGCGCAGCCGGTCTTGATGGGGCTCATGGGAAGTCTCCTAGGTCCGAACAGCTGGGTTCAAAAACGAGGCCTCATCGCCCCGCATCCAGTTGTTCGTTGCGCCACATGAAAGGTTACACGATGCTCGGACGGGGGCGGTGCGAAGGGGAAGCGAAGGACGATGGAGGCTGCGGCGCCCAGCGAGGACGGCCGTCGTCAGGACCGCCTCTGGTCGGCCTGGATGGCCGCCGGACAGGACGGCGATCACGCCGCCTACGCCCGCCTGCTGCGCGAGATCCTGCCCTTCCTGCGCGTGCTGGTGCGCCGCCGCTGCCGCGAGGCCGACCGCTGCGAGGACATCGTGCAGGACGTGCTCTTGACCCTGCACCGGGTGCGCCACACCTACGATCCCGCGCGCCCGTTCACGCCCTGGCTGGCCGCCATCTGCGACCGCCGGTCGATCGATGCGCTGCGCAGGCGGGTGCGCCTGGCCGCGCACGAAACGGCCGACGAACGAGCCTTTGAAACCTTTGCCGACCCTGCCGCGAACAAGGAATTGGACGCGGGCGATGCGGCCCAGGCCCTGGCGGCCCTGGTCGCGCAATTGCCGCCCGCCCAGCGCGAGGCGCTGGAGCTGGTGAAAGTGAAGGAGATGTCACTGCTGGAAGCCTCCCGGGTCTCGGGCCAGTCGGTCGGCGCGTTGAAGGTCAGCGTGCACCGGGCGATCAAGGCGCTGCGGCAGCGCGTGGGAGCGCCAGAATGAAGATCGACACCGACGCGCTTATCGAACAGCTGACGGCCTCCGCCGCGCCCGTGCGCCGGCTGGCGCCGCCGATGTTGCGCGCGCTGCTGTGGCTAGCGGGGATCGGCCTGGTCTGCGGCGCCCTGATCCTCAGGCTGTCCAACCTGACGGTGTTCGCCGACCGGGCGTCAGACCCGCGCATGGCGCTGGAGCTCGTCGCCACCCTGGCCACCGGCGTCGCCGGCGTGATCGCCGCCTTTCACCTGAGCCTGCCCGACCGCTCGCGCGCCTGGGCGCTGCTGCCCCTGCCCTTTGCCCTGGCCTGGATGGGGTTGAGCGGGCTGGGCTGCTACCGCGACTGGGCCGAGCAGACCCGCAACGGCTGGCGGCTGGGCGAAAGCAGCTCCTGCTTCGTCTTCCTGCTGGCGGCGGGCGTGCCGATGGCCCTGCTGCTGCTGCTCTCGCTGCGCCGCGCGCGGCCGCTGCAGCCGCGCCTGGTGGCCGCGGTGGGGGCGGTGGGCGTCGCGGCCCTGTCCGCCTTGGCCCTGCAGTTCTTCCACCCCTTCGACGTCACCCTGATGGACCTGGGCGCGCATCTGGCCGCCCTGCTGATCCTGATCGGCGTTTTCGCCGTGTCCGGCCGCATCAGCCTGGCGGGCCGCGCCTAGCACTCTTGTTGACGTGACAAACCGATCTGTCTCGCCAAACCCAAGGAATTGCGCCATCACTAAGCCCTGGGGCGCCGAAGCGCGCCCGCGAAATGCGTCAATGCAATAAGCAACTTAAGGGGGGACGGCGTGGCGACTTCTAAAGCCGGTACCAACATCATGGACATCAGCCGCGCGATCGACGCCGGCAAGTGGAGCAACTACCAGAAGTTCGCGGTCCTGATCGCGGCTCTGGCCATCATCCTCGACGGCTTCGCCAACCAGGTGTTGGCCCTGTCGATCCCGATGATGATCAAGATGTGGCACGTCACCCGCGACGACTTCAAATGGGTGCAGGTGGTCGGCTACGCCGGCATGGCGGTGGGCACCATCGTGTTCGGCATCCTCGGCGACAAGGTCGGCCGGCGCCCGACCCTGATGACCTGCGTTCTGCTGTTCGCCGTGCCGACCCTGATCATCGCCTTCGTCAGCGGCGTCCCGGCCCTCTATCCGCTGCGCTTCATCGGCGGCCTGGGACTGGGCGGCTGCATGCCCAACGCCACCGCCCTGCTGGCCGAGCTGACCCCCGCGCGCAACCGCGCGGTGGCCGTCACCAGCGGCATCGTCGGCATCCCGGTCGGCGGCACCCTGGGCGGCTTCATCGCCGCCGGCGTCCCGGCCGAGCACTGGCCGAGCCTCTATCTGATGGGCGGCGCCATACCGATCGTGATCGCCATCGTCATGTTCTTCGTCCTGCCGGAATCGCCGCGCTTCATGGCGGTGCGCCCGGAACGCAAGGCCGACCTGGCCAAGCTGATGGCCAAGTTCGGCAATCCCATCGACCCCAACGCCGAGGTCGTCGACAGCATCGACAAGCCCCAGACCAAGCAGAAGGTGACGCTCGGCACCCTGTTCGCGGCCGACTACAAGATGGACACCATCGGCCTGTGGGGGGCGATGTTCTTCACCCTGCTCAGCGTCTACGGCGTGATCAACTGGCTGCCCACCATCCTGGCCCAGGCCAAGTATCCGGGCTCGCTGACCGGCCAGAGCCTGCTGTGGTTCAACGTCGGCGGCATCGCCGCAGCCCTGGGCGGCGCGGCCTGCTTCAACCGCTTCGGCTCCAAGTGGGCCCTGGTGGTCATGGCCGCGGGCGCCGTTCTGGCCGCGATCTGGCTGAGCGTCATCCCGCTGAATCCGGCGCTGAGCCCCACCTCGCTGCTGGTGGCCATCACCTTGCAGGGCGGGCTGATCAACGGCGTGCAGACCACGATGTACGCCCTGGCCGCCTTCGTCTACGCCACGGAAATCCGCGGCGCCGGCATCGGCTGGGCGGTCGGCATCGGCCGGCTGGGCTCCATCGTCAGCCCGCTGTTCGGCATATACCTGCTCGACGCGGCGGGTCCCCATGGCTTCTTCATCGGCTTCGCCGTGACCATGAGCCTGAGCCTGCTGTCGATCCTGCTGATCCGTCGGCACATGCCCAGGCGCATCCGGATCGTGGACGCCGTGCCGGCCATGGAGTCCTGAACCGCACCAAGTTCGGACGTCCGATCTGACAAGCGAGGGGTCCGGGGCTGCTGTCCCGGGCCCTTTGTGCTTTCATGGCCCGCCACGAAACGAGGATTGCCATGCTGGAGCTGCGGCCCAACTGCGAGTGCTGCGACAAGGACCTGCCGCCGGACAGCGCCGAGGCGCGCATCTGCACCTATGAATGCACCTTCTGCGCGGACTGCGTGGAAGGACGGCTCGGCGGCGTCTGCCCCAACTGCGGCGGCAATTTCTCGCTCCGTCCGATCCGGCCGGCGGCCAAGCTGGTCAGCGCCCCCGCCTCCACCCGCCGGGTGGTTGGCAAGCACGCGGCCTGCAGCAACGCTGCGTGACGCCGCGCTCCCCGCTCGCGGGGGGACCCAGGATTTTGTTGAAGTTTTAGGCTCCGGCCTCGCCAAATTGTCCTGGGACAAAAGACGCCTTCCACCGCCGGGGGCTGAGCCGATAGCGTCGCCGCAAAGAGGGGCTTGATATGCGCGGTTTCTGGCGTCGTTGGCTGTGGCTGGCCGCAATGGCCATCAGCTTGAGCTGCGGCGCGAGCCGGGCGGCGCCCGCCTATGGCGGCGGGGACATCCTGTGGGACCGCTACGGCGTCGGCCACGTCTACGCCAAGACCACCGAGGGCCTGTTCTACGCCTACGGCTTCGCCCAGGCCAAAAGCCACGGCGATGCGATCGTGAAGCTCTATGCCCAGGCGCGCGGCCGGGCTGCCGAATACTACGGTCCCGAAGAGCTGGCCAACGACCGCTGGATGGCGGTCAACGACGTGTCCGCCCGCACGCAGGCCTGGATGAGGCAACAGACGCCGGCGTTCCGCGCCGATCTGGTCGCCTTCGCCGCCGGCTTCGACGCCTATGCCAGGGCGCACCCTGAGGCCTTCTCGCCGACCTCCCGGCGCGTGTTGCCGGTCAGCGCCACCGACGTCCTGGCCCACAGCCTGCGGCTGTTCCAGTAC
>JAQGII010000096.1 GCA_028291305.1 Caulobacteraceae bacterium | reverse complement strand
GAATTCCGGATCGAACTGGCCCAGCAGCTGGGCCGACATGGCCCGCAGCACGCGCGGGTGGGCGTTGACCGGGCCCGGTCCCATCAGCAGCCGTTGCGGCGGATCGATCTCGCGCAGCACAGTCGTCATGTCGTCTCCACGGCGTTCTCCAGCGCCAGTTTCTCGACAAACGCCACCAGAGCCCGCGTCGCAAGGGCCACGTCGGCCGCGGCCACCGCTTCGTCGGCGTTGTGACTGATGCCCCGCTCGCAGCGGATGAACAGCATGGCCACCGGCGCCAGGCCGCTGACGGCCATGGCGTCGTGCCCCGCCCCGCTGACCAGCTGGAACGGCGCGACCCCCACCGCCTCGACGGCCTCGGTCATCACCCGCACCAGGCGCGGGTCGCAGGGGGTGTCGGGCAGGTCCTGGACGACGGTGAATTCCAGGGCCACGCCGCGCTCCCGCGCGATCTGCGCCAGGCGGGTCTTGATCTGTTCGGCCGCCGCGTCGCGCACCGGACGGTTGGAGGCGCGCAGGTCGACGCCCATCTCCACCTCGCCGGCGATCACATTGTAGGCCGCGGTCTTGGGCAGGAACCGGCCGACGGTGCCCCGCAGGTCGGGCGCGCCGGCGGCGCAGATCTGTTCCACGGCCAGCACGCCCGCGGCGGCGGCGGCGATGGCGTCCGTGCGCAGGCCCATGGGGCTGGTGCCGGCATGCCCGGCCTCGCCGATGAAACGCGCCTTCAGCCGCAGCTGGGCGGCGATGCCGGTGACCACGCCGATGGCCAGGTCCCTGGCCTCCAGCACCGGGCCCTGTTCGATATGGGCCTCGACATAGGCCAGCACCTCGCCGGGCCTGCGCGCCGCCTTGGCGATGTCGGTGGGGTCCAGGCCGAAGTCCAGCAGGGCCTGGCGGAGGGACACGCCGTCGGCGTCCTCGAGGGCCAGCGCCTCCTCGCCGATGCCGCCGACGATGCCGCGGCTGCACAGCATGGACGCGGGAAAGCGCGAGCCTTCCTCGTCGCCGAAGGCGATCACCTCGATGGCGAAGGGCATGCGCCGCCCCACGCTCGACAGGGCTTCGACCGTCTCGATGCCGAGCATGACGCCCAGGGCTCCGTCGTAACGGCCGCCGTTGCGGACGGTATCGATATGCGACCCGATCAGCAGCGCCGGAGCATTCGCTTGCGTCCCTTCGTAGCGGCCAAGCAGATTGCCTAGTGGATCGAGCCGAACGCTCATTCCTGCGGCAGTCATCCACATTCTGACCAGTTCCAGGGTCTTTCGATGCGACTCGGTCAGATAGGGCCGATTAAGAAAATCGTGGTCCTCGCTGAAGGGGACAGCGCCGAGAACATTGCATCGGGCGATAGGGCGATCGCCCAAATCAGACGTCAGGGCATACATGGACTGTCCAAATCTTAGCTGGAGCCTAGCCGCCGGTCGGAGGTTTGTCGCCACCGCCCTGAGGCAAAATCAGCGCCTCATACTGGCGTACGCGGAAGCCCGGCGCCTTCAGATAGGATTTGAAAGTCCTCTCGCACTTGCGAGCGCCCTTCGCCGGGAAACTGAACAGGGGGTGTCGACGTGCTGAACGAACTCAAGGTCTTTGTCCGCGCCGTCGAACTGAAGAGCATCTCGGCCGCGGCCCGCAACCTGCGCCTGTCGGCGGCGGCGGCCAGCCATCGCATCCTCCAGCTGGAGGAGCAGGTGGGGGTCCGGCTGCTCAACCGCACCACCCGCAGCCTGCAGCCTACCGAGGCCGGTTGCATATTTTATGAGCATGCCCTGAACGTGTTGGAGGCCGTCGAGCGCGCCGAATCGAGCATGGCGATGGCCTCGGGGGTGCCGACCGGCGCGCTGCGGATCGCCGCGCCGCTGGGTTTCGGCCGCCGCATCCTGGCGCCGCTGGTGTCCGAATTCCACAGCCTGCACCCCCGGGTGGAGGTGCGCCTGCGCCTGTCCGACCACTCGGTGGACCTGCTGTCGGAGTCGGTGGACGTGGCCATCCGCATGTCGGCCCTGCCGGACTCCAGCTTCATCGTGCGCAAGCTGGCAGACTGCCCGCGCGTCCTGGTCGCATCTCCGTCCTACATCGCCAAACACGGCGCGCCGCAGGCCCCCGAGGACCTGCTGCAGCACAACTGCCTGCTGCTTCGCTTCCCCGGCAGCACCGACTTCCGCTGGACGCTGAACACGCCGGAAGGCCCCTCGACCCTGCCGGTGTCGGGCAAGTTCGACGCCGACGACGGCGATGTGCTCACCGAATGGACCCTGGACGGCGCCGGCATCATGCTGAAGCCCTACTGGGAAGTGGCCGAGCACCTGCGCCAGGGCCGCCTGCAGGTGATCCTGCCCGACCATCCGCCCGAACCCGTCAGCCTGGTGATGCTCTATCCGCACCGCCACCTGCTGCCGGCCAAGGTGCGCGTGTTCGCCGACTTCCTGATCGAGAAGTCGCGCCTGCTGATCGAACGCCCGCCGGAAGCCGAAGGCGAGGCCAAGGTCGCGGCGTAAATCCTCCGCTCGCCAGCGGTGGAGCATCAATAGGCCAGCGCCGCCCCGTCGCTGCGGGGATCGGTGGCGCCGTCCAGGGCGCCGTCGGCGTGGCGCACCAGGGCGCCGGCGTGGCCCATCACGCTGGTGAACGGCTCCAGCATATCCACCACATGCCCGGCCGCGCGCAGGGCCTCGACCAGCGCCGGATCGAAGCGGTCCTCCAGTTTCAGGCTGGTGCTCTGCTCGCCCCAGGTGCGGCCCAGCAGCCAGCGCGGCGCGGTGATGGCGTCCTGCAGGTCCTGGCCGAACACGGCGTAGCGGGTGAACACCGCGGCCTGCGTCTGCGGCTGGCCCTCGCCGCCCATCGTCCCATAGGCCATGGTCCGTCCGTCGCCGAGCCGCGCCATCGCCGGATTGAGGGTGTGGAAGGGCTTGCGCCCGGGCCGCAGCGCGTTCCAGCCGTCCTCGGCGATGCGGAAGCTGGCCCCGCGGTTCTGCCAGGTGATGCCGGTCTGCGGCAGGACCACGCCGGAGCCGAACTCGAAATAGATGCTCTGGATGGCGCTGACCGCCCGGCCCTGGCCGTCGATGGCCCCGAACCAGACGGTGTCGCCGTCCGACGGCGGCTGCGGCCAGGCCAGGGCGCGCGCCGGGTCGATCTCGCCCGCCAGCCGGTCCAGCAGGGCCTGGTCGCCGAGCAACCCCTGGGCGTCCACGCTCATCAGCGCCGGATCGCCCACGTGCCGGTCGCGGATGCGGAAGGCGCGCTTGGTCGCCTCCACCAGCCCGTGCACATGGGCGAAGCCTTCGCCTTCCCTGACGCCGAGCCGGTCGAACAGGGCCAGGATCATCAGCGAGGCCAGCCCCTGGGTCGGCGGCGGCATGTTGTAGAGCCGGCCCGCGCCGATGCCGACGCTGAGCGGCTGGACGACGGCGGCGTGGTGGGCCTCCAGGTCGGCCAGGGCCACGGGCGAGCCGGCCGCCGCCAGGTCCGCGGCGATGGTCCGCGCCAGGCGCCCGCGATAGGCGCTGTCCAGACCCTCCGCCGCCAGGGCGCGCAGGGTGGCGCCGAGCGCCGGTTGGCGCAGGAGCTGGCCGAGGATCGGCAGCTCGCCGCCGGGCAGGAAGGCCTGGGCGAACCCCGGCGCGGGCCCCAGCTCGGCCCGCTTGGCGGCGGTCAGCTGCGCCATGCTGCGGGTGACGGGGCAGCCCTGCTCGGCGTGGCCGATGGCCGGCTCCAGCAGGCGGGCGAGGGGCAGACGGCCGCCGCCCAGCCGCAGCACCTCCGACCACCCGGACAGGGTCCCGGCCACGGTGTTGGCCGCCAGGGGACCGCGCCACGGCACGGCCGACAGGCCCGCGCGGCGATAGAGGTCGAGGTCGGCCGCCGCGGCGGCCCGGCCGCAGGCGTCCACGCCCACCGGGTCGCGCCCGGGCTCGGCCAGCAGCCAGAAGCTGTCCCCGCCGATGCTGTTCATGTGCGGATAGACCACCGCCAGGGTGGCGGCGATGGCCACCGCCGCCTCGGCCGCCGCGCCGCCGTCCTTCAACACCTGCAAGCCGGCCTCGCTGGCCAGATGATGCGGCGCCGTGACGGCCCCGCCGCGGCCGTGTGCTGTCTTCAGCATGGTGGCGCCCCCCCTTGTGTCGGCGCCCAGCAGACGGGTTTGGCGCGACCGGCGCAATGGGGCCCCGTTTGAAAGTGCTTCCGGCCGTTAACCACCGCTTTGCCGACAGGGCTTAGGATTCGCGCGCGGAGGCGGGAATTTCCCGCCGGCGGGACCACGGCGATGGCGGTGAGCACGGCGGATCTGGTTTGCCCGGCGATGGCCTGCCTGCGCGTCAGCATCAACGGCGCGCCCGCGGGCCAGGACGGTCCGGACCTGCAGGTCCTGGTGGCCAAGCTGATCAACGCCTTCCTCGAGACGCGCTGGGATTGGCCGCGCCGCTTCGAGCAGATGACGCCCTACGCCTTCGTCCTGACCGATCCCAACGCCGCCAAGATGGACAAGCGGGCCCTGAAGGCGCTGGCGTCGGAACTGCAGCTCAAGCTGTTCGGGGTCGACGGCGAGAGCGCCGGCGAGGTGTCGCTGCTGCTGTTCGAGGGGTCCGACGTCGAGGTGCACCGCTTCGCCCGGCTGCCGGCCGAGGATGTCACCCGCATGCTGGCCGGCCAGCGGCTGGAGCCGCCCTTCGAAGGCAACCTCGACCGCATCACCGCCGCGCCCCGGCGCGAGGGCCGCCTGGCCAGGATCGAGGCCGCCACGCCCGCGGCCATCGCCCGCGCCCTGGCCACCGCCGACATCCTCGACGATCTGGAGGTCCCGCCGCCGTTCGACCGGGCGCCGGCCCCGGCCCCGCCGGCGCGCCGGCTCGAGCCCCTGTTCAGCCCCCTCTACCTGACCGTCACCCACAGCTTCATCGGCAACATCGCCCTGTGCCGCCGCGCCGGAACCCGGCGCCTGCCGTCGCTGCTCGGCTCCACGCCCCTGCCGGAGGTCAGCGCCGAGGCCTTCGACGAAGGCTGCGTGGAGGGCGCGGTCGGGGCCTTGTCGCAGGGACCGGGGAACCTGCTGTTCGTGCCGCTGAGCTTCTCGTCGCTGGTGCGGCCGGCGGGGCGCCGGGCCTATGCGCGCTTCCTGTGCCACCTGCCCGCCGAGCACAAGGCGCGGCTGGGCGCGGCCATCTACGACACGCCGCGCGATCCGTCGTTCTTCGCCCTGTCGACGATCCGCCGCTTCCTCGATCCCTTCTTCGGCGAGATCAACCTGCACGTCGCCGACCCCAACTTCGAGATCGACAAGCTGGCCCCCGGCGCGGTGGGCAGCGTGACCCTGGTCCTGCCGGACGCCGAATCGGCGGTGCGCATGTCGGCGGCGCGGCGCTTCCTGCAATCGCGCGACCTGTACAAGAAGAAGCGGGTGTGGCCCGGCCTCAGCCCGGTGCTGAACCAGAGCGAGCTGGACATGTGCCTGACCTTGCGCGCCCCGGTGATCAGCGGCCCCGGCATCGCCCGGCCAAGCGGGCAGCCGGTGAACCTGCGCGCCTTCGACGTGGACCGCCTGCCGCTGGCCTGAAAACCCTGTCCCCCGAAGCCGGGGGCGAAGGCTGGGGTCATCCGCTGTTCCGCAGCCCGGCGGAAATGCCGTTGATCGACAGGTGGATCGACTGGCGCACCAGATCATCGGCCTCGCCGGCGCGGTGACGGGCGAGCATCTCGATCTGCAGGGCGTTGAGCGGGTCGATATAGGGCAGGCGCAGGCGCACGGATTCCGCCAGTTGCGGGCTCCGCTCCAGCAGCGCCCCCTGGCCGGTGATGGCCAGCACGGCTTGGTGGGTCAGGGTCCATTCGGCGCGCAGCCGCTCGTACACCGCGTCGGCCAGGGCCTTGTCCGCCACCAGGTTGGCGTAGCGGCGGGCGATGGCGAGGTTGGACTTGGCCAGCACCATCTCCAGGTTGGACACCACCGAGCGGAAGAAGGGCGAGGCTCCGTAGAGCGCCTGCAGGCGGGCCAGGCCCTCCGGCGTCTCGGTTTCGGCCGCCGCCGCCGAGCCGAAGCCGTACCAGCCGGGCAGCATCACCCGCGCCTGCGACCAGCTGAACACCCAGGGGATGGCGCGCAGGTCCTCGATCCGGTTGGAGGCTTTGCGCGCGGCCGGCCGGCTGCCGATCTTGAGGTCGGCGATCTCCTGCAGCGGCGTCGATTGGCGGAAATAGACCTCGAAGCCGGGCGTCTCGTAGACCAGGGCGCGATAGGCGCGATAGGCCGTCCCGCTCATGCGCGCCAGGACCTCGTCGCCGCCGTCGTCGTCCACGGCGTCCCCGGCATGGCGCAGATGGGCCAGGATTGCGGCCGCGGCGATGGTCTCCAGGCTGGCCAGCCCGCCCACCGGGTGGCCGTACTTGGACGAGACCACCTCGCCCTGTTCGGTGATGCGGATGCCGTGCGCCACCGCCCCGCCCGGCAGGGCCTGGATGGCCTCGAAGGACGAGCCGCCGCCGCGCCCCACCGCCCCGCCGCGCCCGTGGAAGAAGCGCATGGCCACGCCGCGCTGCCCCCCCAGCGCCAGCAGGCGCGAGATCGCCGAGCGGATTTCCCAGTTGGAGGTGAGGTAGCCGCCATCCTTGTTGCTGTCGGAATAGCCGATCATCACCTCTTGAAGGCCGCCTTGCGCCGCAATCAGCGACTTGGCGAACGGCAGGTCGAAATAGGCGCCCATCACCTCCACGCTGGCGCGCAGGTCGTCGATGGTCTCGAACAGGGGCACGATGCGCAGGGCCGCGCGGGGCTGCTCGCCGGGCAGCAGCAGGCCGGCCTCCTTCATCAGGATGGCTACCTCCAGCAGGTCGGACACGCTGCCGGCCTTGGAGATCACATAGTTGGCGACAGCCGCCTCGCCGAAGGCGTTCTTCAGCCGGGCCGCGGCGTCGACCACGCCCAGTTCCTTGGCGGTCTCCTCCGAATAGGCGCGGTAGGGCGTGCGCAGCAGGCGCGGTCCGGTCAGTTCGCCGGCCAGCAGGGCGATCCGCCGCGGCTCGCCCAACGAGCCATAGTCCTCGCAGACCCCCGCCTGGGCCAGCAGCTCGGCCACCACCCGTTCGTGCACGTCCGCATTCTGGCGCAGGTCCATCGCCGCCAGGTGGAAGCCGAAGGCGCCGAGGCCTTCGCGGATGTCCAGCAACCGCCCCTGGGCCAGGTCGGGGGCGCCGCTGCGGGTCAGGCTGTCGGCGATGATCTCGAGGTCGGCCTCGAGCGCCTTCGGGTCCGCATAGGGCTGGGCCCTGGAGTGGCCGGCGCGGGCGGGCGCGGCGCCGATCAGGACCTGGCGCGTGGCGGCCAGGCGGCCGTAGCAGCCGACGATGGCGCGGCGGTAGGGCTCGTCCCGGCGGTGCGGGCTCAGGTCGCCGCTGCCTTCGGCCAGGGCCGTCAGCTCGGGGGTGACCTGCGCCAGCGCCTGCGAGATCGACAGCTCCGCCCCCAGGGCGTGCAGCTGGGCCAGCAGGTGGTCGATCACCGCCTCGCCCTGCCGGGTGACCGCATAGGTCAGGGTCTCGGCATTGACGAAGGGATTGCCGTCGCGGTCGCCGCCGACCCAGGAGCCGACCTGGACGAAGGGGGGCAGCGGCCCCTCCAGCTCGAACAGCCGCGCCAGCCGGCGCTTCAGTCGGGGGACCTGGGTCAGGAAGGTGGTGCGGAACACCGACAGGGCGTTGTCGACCTCGTCGGCGACGTCGATGCGCACCGAGCGCAGCATCCGCGTCTGCCACAGGATGCGCACCTCGCGCTTGAGCTGGTCCTCGATCTCCATGACCTCGCCGGTCAGGCGACCGCGCCCGTCCAGGCGGTCAAGCAGTTCGGCGATGGCCTCCTCGCGGTCGAGGATCGACTTGCGGCGCACCTCGGTCGGGTGGGCGGTGATCACCGGGACCAGGACGGCGCTGCCCAGGAAGGCGCGCGCCTCGGGGGTCTTCAGGTCATGCTCCTCGCGCACCCGCTGCAGGGGGGTGAAGTCGGCGGTCAGGTTGTCGCGCCGGGCCAGGTGGTCGTCGGCGATGTTGGCCAGCTGCGAGAAGATGGCGAAACCGCGGATCAGGGACAGGGCCTGCGCCGGCGACAGGCCGCGCAGCAGGGCGGCGAGGGCCGGGTCCGCGGCGCCGTTGCGGTGCTCGCCCACCGAGCGGCGGCGAATCTGCTCTATGCGGTCGAACAGGCGCTGGCCGTGCTGCTCGCGGATCACGTCCCCCAGCAGGCGGCCGAGCAGGCGCACGGCGGTGCGGCTGGACGACTTGGCGGGTGGCCGGACGAGCATCGAGGTCATCGGCAAGGCCTTGCTGCAATGCACAATGAACGTGAGCTAAAACCTTCCGTCAGCCGCCGTCCAGCGGCCAGATGCGAAAACGGATCCGGGGGCGCGCAATGCCTTGTGTTCCGCGGCATTGGCGGTGGAGCGCGCGGGCGCCGGCGGATACAAGCGGACCAACGGAGCGCTCCCGCCGGGGTTCCGCAACCTGAACCAAAGGGCCAGTCCATTGCTGCTTGCGCGCCGCTTCACCGTCCCCGCGATCGCCGCCGCGGCGGGCCTGTCCGCCCTGGGCGCGGGCCCCGCCTTCGCGGCCGGGGACTCCGTGCACGGCGTGCAGGTGTTCCGGGGGACCTGCGGGGTCTGCCACCTGGCGCTGAAGGACGCGGCCAGGGCCGACGCGGCCACCAAGATCGGGCCCAACCTCTACGGCGTCGTCGGGCGTCCCTCGGGGACGCTCAAGGGTTTCCGCTATTCGCCGGCGATGCGTTCGGCGGGGATCGTCTGGACCTACGACAAGCTGCGCCAGTACGCCCATGCGCCGCAGACCTACATCCCCAATGTGCGGATGAGCTTCCCCGGCCTGCCCAACCAGAAGGACGCCGACGACGTCGCCGCCTACCTGGCCACGCTGAAATAGCGTCAGGGCAAAAAGCAAACGCGGGGCTGGAGATCCCCAGCCCCGCGCTCGATACGTCGCCTCAAGCGGCCGCGTTTCCTATGCGATGTAGAGCGACCCCAGGTAGGCGGTCAGGCGGCCCATGACGATGACGAAGGCCCAGCACAGGCAGGCGGCGGCGGCGAGCCGGACGCCCTTGGTGGAGACCTTGTCCGACGCCTGCCACTGAGCGGCTTCGGCCTGCAGCGCCTTCTGGAAATAGACCAGCAGGACGATGCCGATGACCACCAGACTGAACTTGGTGTCGAACACCACGTCGCGCACGTAGCGCGCGGGCTTGGACATCCACAGCGTGAAGCCGCTGATGATCTGGAAGGCGATGCCCGTCCAGATGAACGGGAACAGCTTGTTCAACGAGGTGTAGGGGATCGTCCTGAAGAAGCCGAACACC
>JAQGII010000064.1 GCA_028291305.1 Caulobacteraceae bacterium | reverse complement strand
TCGTTGATGCCCAGAATGGGCGCCGCACAGGCGCGCAAGCCTGGAACGACTGTGCTATCGACATCCGCCATGAAGGCGGCGCGGATGTCTTCGCGCTCTTTCAGCAGCTTCGGGTTCTTGGCCAACGGCGCCTTGTGTCCCTCCGCGACCAGCATCGGCCCGAGCAGCGATTCCGGCAGGAAGGCCAGGAACACCCGCCCCGTCGAGGACGTGGTCACCGGCAGCACCGAGCCGATTGTCAGAATGGTGTAGACCGGGGGCGCGCCGTGGTTCCACCGGATGATCGTCGGCCCGCCGGAAGCCCAGACGCTCAGCTGCGTCGTCGCCCCGCTGTTGTTCGAGAAATCCCGAGCCGCCTCTTCCGCCCGCGTGAGCGCATCGTTCCGGGAAATCGCCGCCAGCCCCGTCCGCAGCGCGGTGGGCCCCAGATCATAGCGTCCCGTGGCCGCGTCCTGCCGCAGCATGCCGCAATTGACCAGGCTGGAAACGTAGCGGTGGGTCTGGCTGGACTCCATGCCGGCCTGCTTGGCGATATCCTTCAGCGAGGCAGCTTTCTTGAGATCGACCACGGCCTGCAACACGGCGACGCCCTGCTCCACCGAGTTGATGCCGCGTCTTTTCACACCCAAGTGTTCGTATGCTTCAGCGAACAAGCTGCGACTCTCCAATTTCCCTGGAAGGACGTATCCGATAGCTTAATCCCCCCATCATCCTGGCGGCGCCTTCGTTCGTAGCGTTTGCCGAACCCTCTGCGGGCCAGGCCGCGGCGCCCCGGGGGGATCTTATTAGTACACTCCCCCCGCCGTGCGCGAACGACAATGACGCCCGCGCGTCTGGGTTAAACGGCCGGATGGCCAACCGGCGCGGCTTGGCGAACGGCGCCGGACGGGGCCAGGCCGAAGGGCTGCGCGGCGGGGCCGTTCGGCGCAGAGATCGTCTTGTACGATAGGCAATCCATTGTATATTCAGTCAGTGGATTGATGTCCATATGCGTAAGGCGCGCCTGCGCGCGTCCATAAATCGCTAAACTGCCATCGCTCTCCTGGGCCGGCGTCGTCGCTGTGCGCGGCTCCTGGGGCGCCAACGTAGGCCAGAGGGAACCGGGAATGGTTGAGTACAAGCTGTTGAGCTATGCGTCAGAGGGGCGGGTCCGAGCCGGCATCCTGGTCAACGAACGGATCCACGACTTGGCGCAGCTGACCGCCAACGAGGCGGACAGCTCAGTGCTGGGCGTACTCGAAGACTGGACGGCGGCCCGCGCAAGGATCGAACAGGCCGCCGCGCGGGCGGCGCAATCCCCGGCCGCCGGCCAGCCGCTCGCGGCGGTTCGGCTGACTGCGCCGATTCTCTACCCGTCAGCCATCTACTGCGCCGGCGCCAACTACACGGATCACGTACTGGAAATGGCCAAGGCCAGCGGACGCGAGCTCGGGCCCGATCCGAAGGCGGCGGCCCTGCGCCCGTGGCACTTCCTGAAGCCCGCGCGGGCGGTGATCGCAGCCGACAACGAAACGGTCTGGCTGCCGCGGGCGTCCAAGACCGTCGATTGGGAAGTCGAACTGGCGGCGGTGATCGGCCGCACCGCCCGCGATGTTTCGGTGGACCAGGCGCTCGACTATGTCGCGGGCTACACAGTCGCCAACGACCTTTCGGCGCGCGACCTCTCACGGCGCCCGCCGATACCCGAAACCTCGCCCTTCTTCTTCGACTGGGTGGCGCACAAGGTCTTCGACGGCTCCTGCCCTCTGGGACCGTGGATCACGCCTGCGCAGCAGATCAAGGATCCTCAGAACCTGAACCTCGGCCTGCGGATCAACGGGGTGATGAAACAGGAGTCCAACACCGGGCAGATGATCTTCAACATCGCCGAGCAGATCTCCCATCTGTCGTCCCTGCGGACGCTCCATCCCGGCGACCTGGTGTTGACCGGAACGCCCTCGGGCGTCGGCGCCGGCCGGGGGGAATTCCTCAAGCCCGGCGACAGGGTCGAGGCCTGGGTCGAAGGCATCGGGACCCTGCACACCCCGATCGGCGAAGGAGTCCGGCCGCAGGAAACGTCAGGGAGAGGGAACCCGTGATCAGCCACAGACGGGGCTTTTTGTCGGGCACAGCCACGGCCGCCGCAGCGCTTGCCGCGATCAGTTCCCCGGCGGCGGCCGAGACCGATCCCCCCGTCCGCGTTCGTCGACCGATTCCCAGCGCGGTTCAGCCGGTCACGGTCTATAATTTGCGCGAACTGGAGGCCCGCAGCGAACAGGTCCTCTCCAAAGGGACTTTCGATTATATCGCCGGCGCCTCCGGCGACGAATGGACCCACGCCGAGAACCAGGCGGCGCTGAAGCGCATCACCCTCGCGCCGCACTATCTGAGCGGTGTGGGCAGCGCCGATCTCTCGACCACCCTGCTCGGCGCCAAGGTCGCGGCGCCCTTCTTCATCGCGCCGATGGGCACCTACGGCATGGTCCACGCTACTGCCGAGGTCGGCGCCGCCCAGGCCGCCGCCGCCGAGGGCATACTGATGTGTCCCTCCACCTATTCCACCTCGACCCTTGAGGCCATCGCTGCGGCCGGCGCCAGCCCCAAGTGGTTCCAGGTCTATCTGCCGGCGGACCGGGGCGTGGCGCGCGAACTGCTGATGCGGGCCAAGGCGGCGGGCTATCTGGCCATGGCGGTGACCATCGACGTCGATGTGCGCGGCAATCACGAGCGCGACGACCGCAACCATTATCCCGGCCCCGGCGAACTCCTGCCCATGGGCAATTTCGCCGTTCGGAGCCAGTCGACCAAAAAGCCCGACCTCAATTGGGACGACATCGAGTTCGTACAGAAGGTCACCGGCCTGCCGGTGTTCATCAAGGGCGTCCTGGGCGCAGACTTGGTGAAGCAGGCGCGCAAAGCCGGACTCGCAGGGGTGTACGTGTCCAATCACGGCGGCCGCCAGCTCGACGACACGCCGGCCTCGACCACCGTCCTGCCTCGGATCGTCGATGCGGCGGACGGCAAGCTGACGGTGGTGGTCGACAGCGGGTTCCGCCGCGGCCAGGACGTGTTCAAGGCCCTGGCCCTCGGCGCCAACGCCGTGGGCATCGGCCGGCCAATACTCTACGGCCTGTCGCTTGGGGGCCCGATGGGCGTTCAGGCCACGCTCGCCCGGCTCAAGGCGGAATTGGAGATGACTATGCGACTGATGGGAACACGGACCGTCGCCGAGATCGGGCGCAAGCACCTCTATACCTAGGGGCGGCGCCCCATGCGCCGCACAAGACGCTATCTATCGAGTTTGCCGAGCCGACAGGAAAGATTTCGGAGGATTAGATGATTCAAGTAAAACGATTGGCTCACGCCACGTTCAGTACGCCAGACCTCGACCAGCAGATAGACTATTGGACCCAAGTCGTTGGGCTGGCCGTCCTCGATAGAGGAGAAAACCACTGCTTTCTGGCGACGCAGCTGGGGGAGGAAGTGGTCGCCCTGGAACGCGGCGCGGAGCGGGGATTTTTGCGCCGCATAGCTTTTCAGGTCAAGCCGGGCAGCGATCTCGGCGAGCTTGCGGCGAAACTCAACGACGAAGGCATTCAGGCCGAACGGCGTACGGACATATCGCCCGGCGTAAAACAGGCCATCGTCTTCACGGATCCGATGGGAACCATGGTCGAGGTCTACGCGGACTACACCTTCTCGCCTTCTTCCGGTAACCAGATCGGCGTCTCGCCGATGAAATTCGGGCATGTCGCATCGCGGGTGCATGACGCCGAAAAGATGACGAAGTTCTATTGCGACATCCTGGGATTCCGGGTGTCCGACTGGATAGGCGATCGCTTCTCCTTCCTCCGCTGCGGCGTCGATCACCACTCGTTGAATTTCATCAAACATGAGCAACAAGCTCTGCTTCACATTGCCTTTGAACTTCGGGACCGGAGCGCGGTGTTTGAATCATGCCAGTATCTCACGCAGAATAAGATTCCCCTCGTGTTCGGCCCGACCCGTCACGTCGTGGGTCACAATATTTCCGCCTACCATCGCAATCCTGACAACATCCGGGTCGAATTCTTCACCGAGATGGATTTGATGGCGGACGAGGAACTCGGATATTGGGAGCCTCGGCCTTGGCACGAGGAGATGCCGTTGAAGCCGAAAGTTTGGCCCGACGACACGTTGCGATGCCAGTGGGGCTTCGGTTCGACGGGCACGTTCCCCGGCTATCCCTAGTCCGCCCAACCCATAAAGTCCCCGAAGCAGAGGGTGCAGGGCTGAACCGCTGAAAGCTCGACCATTCGCCCCTTCCGCCCATCGCCCGCCGCTGCATACGTCACGGCGGGCGAGGATAGATAAATGACGGACCCTCATCAGTGACGACACATCTTCTTGGACTGACCGGCAGCCTTCGTCGCGCCTCCTATTCGACCGCCATCTTGCAGGAGTTGCAGGCCGAGCTGGGCGAGGGGATTCGTTTTGACGTCGCCTCCCCGCACCTGCCGCTCTACAACGAGGACACGGACGGGGCGGAGGCGCTGGAGGCCGTGCAAGCCTTCCGGAACGCGATCGCCGCGGCCGACGGCCTGGTGATCTGCACGCCGGAGTACAACCACGGCATCCCCGGCGTCCTCAAGAACGCCCTGGATTGGGCGTCGCGTCCCAGCGGAAAATCGGCGCTCAAGGATAAACCGACCCTGATCATTTCGAATTCCCCCGCTTTCACCGGCGGCGTGCGCGCCCAGGCGCAGCTTCATGAGACTTTGCTGGCGGCGCACGCCTTTATTGTTCCAGGGCGGCAAATCGTCATGGGCGGGATCGTCGACAAAATCCGCGACGGGCGTTTCGTCGACAAAGCCAACCTATCGTTCGCCTTGGCCGCTACGCATAAGCTCGCCGAATATTGCCGCCGCGTCCGCGATGGAGAATGGGGAACGGTATGAACAAGCGTCTAATCGTTGGAATTTCAGGCGCTTCCGGCGTCATTTACGGTATTCGCGCCTTGGAGATGCTGCGCGACGCCGGCGTCGAGACCCACCTGGTCATGAGCCGCGCGGCGCAGGTCACGCTCGCCCATGAAACGGACGTGAAAATCGCGGATGTCGAGCGTCTGGCGGCCGTGAACTACCGGATCGACGACATCGGGGCCGCCATATCCAGCGGGTCCTTCAAGACGATGGGGATGCTGGTCGCACCCTGCTCCATACGCAGCCTGTCGGAGATTTCCAGCGGCGTGACCTCCAGCCTGCTGTCCCGGGCCGCCGACGTTGTGCTCAAAGAAAGGCGGCGCCTGGTGCTTATGGTGCGGGAAACGCCTTTGCATGCAGGACATCTGCGGAGCATGGCGGCCGTCACCGAGATGGGCGGCATTATCGCGCCGCCGGTTCCCGCCTTCTACGCCAAGCCGAAAACGCTCGACGAGATGATCAACCATACCATCGGCCGCGCCCTGGATTTGTTTGACCTGGATGTTGCCATCAGGCGATGGAAGGACTGAGCGGCCGCAGCCGATAGACCTGCGGACGGATCGCCGCCCGCCACCCTTTGAGTTCAGATCTGAGGATCTTCGATGCGCATCGCATCAAATAACAAACGCGGGGAGGAAATACTGTGAGCGATAGTAATGTAATTGATGTTTCAAAATTAATTGACGACCAACCCATCCGACCATTCCACGTTAAATTGGTCATACTTCTTTTTCTCTTCATGATTGCCGACGGATACGACTTGCAGGGCATCGGGTTTGCAGCGCCCGGTATTGTGAAGATGTTGCACATAGATCGCTCGGCGCTAGGACCCGTATTCAGCGCCAGCCTGGTCGGCATGCTGTTCGGGGCGCCCCTGTTCGGCTGGATCGGCGACCGGTTTGGACGGCGCCCCGCCCTTCTCTGGGGCGCCGCCATCTTTGGCGTGGTGTCCTTGCTGACCGCCTTCGCCCAGGACCTGCCGCAACTCCTCGTTCTGCGCTTCGTGTGCGGCATCGGTCTGGGCGGGGTTCCCGCCAATTCCGTGGCCCTCGTCGCGGAATATGCGCCCAAGCGCATGCGGGCGACCATGATCGTGATGGCCCAGATCGGCCTCACCTTCGGCTCCATGTTGCCTGCGGTGGCCAGCGGCCTCATGGAGGGCGCCCACGGGTGGCGACCGCTCTTTATCGTCGGCGGGATCGCGCCGCTGCTCATCGGCGTGGCGGGCTTTTTCCTGCTGCCCGAGTCCCTGAAATTCATGGTCGTCAAGAAGCGGGCGATCAGCAAAATCTGGCGTGTCGCCAGCGCGCTCGATCCGCGCTTGCAAGCCAACAGCGGCTCTACGTTTGTTGTTCCGGGAACCCAGCTTGGCGGTGCACAGCGCTTTCACATCAAGCAGCTGTTTGGCGATGGACTGATGTGGATCACCCCGATCCTCTGGCTCCTGTACATGACGTTTTTGTCGGCGAACTACTTCCTGCATGGGTGGATGCCCATTCTCTTCCGTGACGACGGCTTGACGATCACCCAGACGGCCGTCGCGGCTGCGATGTTTGACGTTGGCGGCATCCTCGGCGCGCTGGTTTCCAGCCGCTTGGTGGACAAGTACGGCGTGGCCACGGTCGTCGTCCTGTACGTGGTCGCCTGCCCGGCGGTCGCGGTCATCGGCCTGATCGGCCACTCGCTCTTCCTGCTCGGCGCCTCGATTTTCGTCGCCGGCTTCTGCCTGGTGGGCATCACGCTCAGCATGGGCGCGGTCGCGGGGGTCATCTATCCGACCGAAGTCCGCGCCAACGGCATCGGCTGGTGCTACGGCGTCGGGCGCTTCGCCTCCATCCTCAGCCCGGTGATCGGCGGCTGGCTGATCGGCATGAAGCTGCCGATCAGCCAGTTGTTCCTCGTCCCTGTGGTGCCGATGCTCATCGGCGCCGCGGCCTGCTTCACGCTGCTGCAGCTCTGCCTCCGTCGCTTCGACGGCATCTCGCTCAATCGCAAGGCGGAGCCGATGTCGGAACCCGTCCTGGAAGCGACATGATCTGAGGGGTGACCCTACCCCTGCGGACGGGGCTCCGGTTCGCCCGCTTCCCGGCGATTCAGGCTTTGAATCGCCGGGAAGCGCTTGCGCCCGCCCATGGTCTATCTGGCGCAGGCGCCGCCGGACGCTTTCCTGGAGAGTTGGCCGGGACGGCGTGTCCTAAGCTTTTGTTCCGACGGTGAAGGAGATTTCGCCGAGTCCGTCGACGCCGCCGGTGACGCGGTCGCCGGGGTTGATGGGTCCGACGCCGGCGGGAGTGCCGGTGTAGATGAGGTCGC
>JAQGII010000043.1 GCA_028291305.1 Caulobacteraceae bacterium | reverse complement strand
CGGGCCATGCGCGGCGAGATCGGCTTCGAGGGCGCCCTGCGCGAGCGGGTGGGCATGCTCAAGGGCCTCAACCGCGAGGCGCTGCAGCGCTGCTACGACGAGCGGGTGCGCCTCAATCCCGGCGCCGAGACCCTGGTGCGCACCCTGCGCGCCAAGGGCGTGCGCTGCGTGCTGGTGTCGGGCGGCTTCACCTTCTTCACCCACCGGGTGGCCGAGACCGCCGGCTTCCAGGCCGACCGGGCCAACCGGTTCGTCGAAGACGGCGAGGTGCTGGCGGGGACGGTGGAGGAGCCGATCCTCGGCCGCGAGGCCAAGCTGGCCGCCCTGCGCGAGGAAGCGGCCCTGCTGGGCGTGGGGCCGTCGGCGGCCATCGCCATCGGCGATGGGGCCAACGACCTGGCGATGATCGAGGCGGCGGGCCTGGGCGTCGCCTATCGCGCCAAGCCGGTGGTGGCGGCCCAGGCCGACGCGCGCATCGACCACGCCGACCTCACCGCCCTGCTCTATTTCCAGGGCTACGCCTTCGAGGATTTCGCCCGGCCCTTCACGCTGACCGGGAACTAGAAGCGGCGCGAGACGCCGACGTAGCCCTGCACGCCCGGCGTCGCGGCGTTCAGCCCCAGGTTGACGCCGCCGTCCAGCTGCAGGTTCTGGTCGCGCATCGGGATCCAGGCCAGGCCCAGGTCGAAGGAGGCCTGGCTGACATGTCCGCCCGGTTCCTGGTCCTGCGCGCCCCACACCTCCACCGAACCGGTGAAGGTCTCGCTCAGCGGGCGGCTGAGGCCCGCGGCCAGGGCGTAGGCGACGTGGCGTCCCTGGCCCGCCGCGTCCTTCAGGGCGTCCAGTTCGGGATCGAGGGTCAGGCTGGTCTGGCCGGGCAGGCTCAGGGCGATGGGAACCACCAGGCCGCCCTCCAGGGCGCCGTTGCCCAGGTCGTGCGATGCGGTGGGCAGCTTCAGGAAGGGTAGCAGCGAGATCGACGCGGCGCCCTGCACCACCGCCAGCTTGGCGCGGGCCACCGTGTCGCCGAGGCCGCTGGCGCGGCCGGCGCCGCTCACCTCCCGGGTGAGCAGCCCGGGCAGGTTCAGTTCCAGGTCCAGGCGATCGGACACCCCGTATTTGAGGTTGGCGCCGGCAAAGACGCCGGTATCGGTGGTCACGCCGCCGGACCGGTCATGGGTCAGGTCGGCGGCGTCGATCTCCACCTGCCAATGGCCGGGATCGACCGTGCAGGGCGAGGTTCCCTTGGTGGGGCGGTCGGCGCAGATCGCCTTGGGGCCGTCGTCGGCCCGCGCCGGCGCGGCCGCCGCGAGGCCCAACGGCAGGATGAGGGCCGCCATCCACGCGGTTCGTATCATTGCGGGTCCTTCGGCTGGGGCTGGGAAGGCGGCGGCCGGGGCTTGCCCGCGGCCGGGGGCGGGTCGGTGGGCAGCAGGCGCGTCCCGGCCGGCGCGCCGCGCCGGGGGGTGTTGAGCTGGAGGATCGACTGGACAATGGCGTTGGGCTTGCGGCGCCTGGTCGGCTTGTCGCAGTTCTTGAAGCCGCAGGGCGGCAGTCGCCGCAGGAGGATCTCGGCCGCCAGGGCCTGATGCTGGATGGGCAGCACCATCTCCAGCTTGCGCAGCATGCCGTCCTCGCCCTCCAGCGTCAGCAGGCCGGTGAAGGGCAGCCCGGCCAGCGACGGGTCGGCCAGGCGGATCGGCCGCACGACATAGCGGTTGAGGTCGGCGACCACCTCGCCCAGCGGCGCCTTGTCGTAGGCCAGCTGGTGGGTTTCCCAGGCCAGGGCGTTGTTGGCGTTGACCGCGCGCACCGTCGGTTGCGGCTGGCCGTCGGTCCACGACACCTGCTGCCCCCGGCCGGCCGTCACCCCCGTGCTCTCGGCCTGACCGAAGGGATAGACCCTGGCCTGGCCGCGGCGGACGGTCAGCACCGTGGTGGCCCCGCCCGGGGTCGCCTGGCGCAGGATGTTCAGTTCGCCGCCGTCCATGCGCACCTCGCGGTCGCCCGCCGCGATCAGGAACGGCCGGCGCGCGGAGGGGGCGATGAGGAAGGCGGCTTCGGCCTGGCCGACCGCTGCGCGGCGGTCGTTGTCCTCGAACACCACCCGCACCGTCGAGGCGCCGTTCAGGCGCAGCACCGACTTGTCGGACAGGATCACCCGGCGGATCTGGCCCTTGGTCGAGGCGTAGACGGTCCAGGCGGGCGGCGGCGGCCGCAGCAGGTTGGGGCCCCACAGGCCCAGCACGATCAGGGCGGCGAAGACGGCCGGAATCCAGAGCCGGGTCTTGCGCGCGGGCGCGACCGCCGGCCCGCTCGGGCGCTGCTGCTGGTCTGGCTCCCTCAAGAGCGGCGTCTCCGTCCGCGGCGGATTGCGCCCGAACACAAGCTTGTGTCGCGCGTCGCGGCAAATGCCAAGGGCGCCAGTCGTCGCGGGGGAGGAGCCCTAGAAGGGGCGCTGGATCTTCGGCGTGGGCCGCATGGCGCGCGCGCCCTCGCCGCCTTCGAGCCCCAGGTTATGGCGGGCGCAGACCTCCAGGAAGGCGATCAGGGCGCCGGTCAGGCCGCCCCGCTCCGCCAGGGCGGCGTTGGCGGCCAGGGCGTCGTAGTCCGCCTTCACCGCTTCGGCGGTCATGTCCACTTCGGCCCAGGAGCGGCCGGTCAGCTGCTCCAGCCGGTCGCGTCCGCTGCGCAGGTGGCCGGATTCGATCTTCCACGGCGCGGCCGGGAAGCTGGCGGCGATCCGCTGGAATCCCTGCACGGCGCCTGCGGGCAAGTCATCGGAGTCAGCTCCGAAGGCGGCGACTATCCAACCCATGAAAATCCACTTCCGGTCATTGACCCCGGGGCCTAGCTTTTCCGCCCAACGGGGCGGAAAAAAGGCGCTAACCCCTTAATCCACTGGCCTTATTTCATTAAGGGCCTGCAGGACATCAGTTTGTTGAGGATGGCCGTCCGCGGCCGTCCAGGCCTCGATGGCCAGATCGAAACCGCGCACATACTCGGCCTGCGAAAGCAATCCCTTTTCCATCAGGACGCGGGCGAAACCGTCGGCGAGGGCCAGGGCGGCCTGCCCCAGGACCCCGGGTCTTACAGGTGCGGCGTCCACGGATTCCACTCCAGCCTGCCCGGCCAAACGGTGGCCGTACGGGCAGTTAGAGAGACTTCCGGGCGCGAGGAAGGCGGCAAAAACTGGCGCCGCGGACAGCAAATATAGGTTCGGGGCCTCAGCTCGTCCGGTCGAGCAGCTCGAAGGGCAGGGCGCGCAGGGCGTCCGCCTTGGCGCCGTACAGGGACAGGGTCTGCGACGCCCGCTCGGCCAGACGCCGCGCCTCGCGCCGCGCGCCTTCCAGGCCGAGGCTGCCGACCAGGGTCTGCTTGCCCTGCTCCTGGTCCTTGCCGACCGCCTTGCCCGCGGTGGCGGCGTCGCCCAGCACGTCCAGCAGGTCGTCGGTGATCTGGAACAGCAGGCCGAAGTCCACGGCGAAGCTGTGCAGCCGCTCGACGTCGTCCGCGCCGGCCTGGGCCAGGATCGGCCCCGCCTCGGCCGACATCTCGAACAGGGCCCCGGTCTTCATCCGCTGCAGCAGCACGATGTCGTCCTGGCCGTAGGCGCGCTCGGCGCTGAGCATGTCGATCATCTGCCCGCCGATCATGCCCTGGGCGCCGCCGGCCTGGGCCAGGCGGGTGATCAGCTTGCAGCGCACCTCGGCCGACGGGTGGGTGGCGGGGTCGGACAGGATCTCGAAGGCGATGGTCAGCAGGGCGTCGCCCGCCAGGATGGCGGTGGCCTCGTTGAACTGCCTGTGGGTGGTGGGGCGGCCGCGGCGCAGGTCGTCGTCGTCCATGGCCGGCAGGTCGTCGTGCACCAGCGAATAGGTGTGCAGCGCCTCGATGGCGGCGGCGGCGCGGGCCGCGCCGTCAGGGTCCGCGCCGAACAGGGCCGCGCCCTCCAGCACCAGGAACGGCCGTAGCCGCTTGCCGCCGGCGAACACGGCGTAGCGCATCGCCTCGGCCACCCGGCCGTGCAACCCGTCCGGCTGCGGCAGCACCGCGTCCAGCGCCGCGTCGGCGCGTTTGACGGCCCGCTTCATGGCCTCGGCCAGAAGGGCGGGAGAGGGAAGGGAGTCGGAGGAAGGCGTGCTCATCGGGCCGATAATAAAGGGTCGGCGGCGCGGGGCAAACCCCCGGCGCGGGGTTCGGGGCTCCAAACCCTCGCCCCGCCTTTGCGAGGCGAGGGCTCTTTGGAAGGAGCGGGCCTATTTCTTGTAGGCGCCCAGGCCCGGCTTGAAGGTCTTGTCGTCGAGGAACTGCTTCATGCCCTTGGTCCGGCCGGCGGTCTTGTCGAGGAAGTTGAGTTCGTTCTGCTTGACCACCAGATACTCCTCCGAGGACTCCCAGTGCAGGTCGCGCACCCGCTTGTAGGCGTCCTTGGCCGCCTTCAGCACCATCGGGTTCTTGGCCAGGAGGATGTCGGCCAGCTCGCGCGTCCGGGTCCGCAGGTCGGCCAGGGGCACGGCCTCGTTGACCAGGCCCATCTCGCAGGCCTTCCTGCCGTCGAAGGGCAGGCCGGTCATGATGTAGTAGAGGGCGTCGGACTGGCGCATCTTGGCGGCGATGGCGCGGGTCACGTTGCCGCCGGGGATGATGCCCCAGTTCACTTCCGACACGCCGAAGGTGGCTTCCTCGGCCGCGATCGACAGGTCGCAGGACACCAGCGGGGTGAAGGCCCCGCCGAAGCACCAGCCGTTGACCATGGCGATGGTCGCCTTCTCGAAATACATCAGCCGCCGCCACTGCCACTCATAGGCGTCGCGGCGCGCCTTCAGCGTCGCCGGGCGGCCCCGGGCCTCGGATTCGCGGAAATATTCCTTCAGGTCCATGCCGGCCGCGAAGGCGTCGCCGGCGCCGGTCAGCACCATCACGCCGACGTCGTCGTTGGCCTCGACCTCGTCGAGCACCTCCAGCATCCGCCGGTTGAGCGCCGGGTTCATGGCGTTGCGCTTGTCGGGGCGGTTGAGCGTGACCCAGGCCACGCCGTCGTCGATCTCGACCTTCACCACCGATTTGAAATCGTCCTGGGCCATTTGATCTTCCTCGGGCCCGCGCCGGCGGGCGACCATCATTTAGCTTGTCCTACAAACGATTTGCTAAACGTCTGATTGCCGTCCGGCAATGCTTTTGCACGGGGCCGGCGGCGGCAAACGCACGCCCGCGGCTTTGCACGGAGGCCCAGGCGTGTCACACAGGGCGGGTCCGATCTCTCCCGAGGTTTCGCGCCG
>JAQGII010000041.1 GCA_028291305.1 Caulobacteraceae bacterium | reverse complement strand
GCGGACCGCCGTCGTCGACGGCGATCGGGTCAAGCTTTCCGACGAGCAGGCCCGGGCCATCCTGGCGCTGACCCTGTCTCGCCTGACCGGCCTCGGCCGCGACGAGATCTTCGACGAAGCGCGCACTCTTGCCGACGCCATCGCCGGCTATCTCGAGATCCTCGCCTCGCGCGACAAGGTCGTCGAGATCATCCGCGACGAACTGAACGCCGTGCGCGAAGCCTTCGCCGTGCCCCGCCGATGCCAGATCGTCGACGGCGGCGCCGAGCTGGAAGACGAGGACCTGATCG
Organism: Caulobacteraceae bacterium; assembly: GCA_028291305.1. Lineage (GTDB taxonomy): Bacteria > Pseudomonadota > Alphaproteobacteria > Caulobacterales > Caulobacteraceae > BOG-938. The sequence goes on along the minus strand of JAQGII010000041.1, from coordinate 5,944 downwards.
TCCGTGAAGAGATGGTCGTCACCGTCACCCACGGCGGCTACGTCAAGCGCACGCCGCTGGCCACCTACCGCACCCAGAAGCGCGGCGGCAAGGGCCGCTCGGGCATGGCCACCAAGGACGAGGACGCCGTCGTCCGCGTGTTCGTCGCCTCGACCCACGCGCCGATCCTGTTCTTCTCCTCCGAAGGCAAGGTCTACACGCTCAAGGTGTGGCGCCTGCCGATCGGCCTGCCCAATTCGCGCGGCAAGGCCTTCGTCAACCTGCTGCCGCTGGAGCAGGGCGAGACCATCACCTCGATCCTGACGGCGCCGGAAGACGAAGCCGCGTGGGATCGCCAGGACCTGATGTTCGCCACCCAGAGCGGCAATGTCCGCCGCAATAAGCTGTCGGACTTCCAGCGCATCAACCGCGCCGGCAAGATCGCCATGAAGCTGGACGAAGGCGACCACATCGTCGGCGTGTCGATCTGCAACGCCGACAACGACGTGCTCCTGACCACCGCCCTGGGCCGCTGCATCCGCTTCGGCGTGGAAGAGGTCCGCGTGTTCGCCGGCCGCGAGTCCGACGGGGTGCGCGGCGTGCGCCTGGGCGAGGACGACCGGGTCATGTCCATGGCCATCCTGCGCCAGGTGGGCTCCACGCCCGAGGAACGGCGCGCCTATATGAAGCTGGCCGCCGCGCAGCGCCGGGCGACCGGCGAGGCCGTCGACGACGCGGGCGCGCCCGCCGATGACGAGGACGCCGCCGAGGGCGCGGAAACCTCGCTGTCCACCGAACGCTTCGCCGAACTGGGCGCGGCCGAGGAATTCATCCTGACGGCGGACTCCGAGGGCTTCGGCAAGCGCACCTCGGCCTTCGAATACCGGCGCACCGGCCGCGGCGGCCAGGGCCTGATCGCCCACGACATGGCCCGCGGCGGCCACATCGTGGCGGCCTTCCCCGTGGAGCATGGCGACCAGCTGATGATGGTGTCCGACCAGGGCCAGATCATCCGCGCGCCGGTGGACGAGATTCGCATCGCCGGCCGCAATACCCGCGGCGTGATCCTGTTCCGCACCGCCGAAGGCGAGCATGTGGTCTCGGTCGAGCGGCTGGAAGGCGACGGCGAGGACGGCGACGTAGCCGTTGACGCCGAAGACAACTCCGCCGAAGACAACTCTCCGGAAGACGGGGCTGGGGAAGCCTAAGTGCCTGGGGCGACAATCGAATGATCAGGACCGGCATCTATCCCGGCACCTTCGATCCCATCACCAACGGCCACATCGACATCGTCGAGCGGGCCTCAAAGCTGGTGGACCGGCTGGTGATCGGCGTGGCCATCAACCGCGACAAGAACCCGACCTTCTCGCTGGAGGAGCGGGTGGCCATCGTCAAGGAAGAGACCGCCCACCTGAGCGGCCGGGCCGAGATCATTGTGCAGCCCTACGAGAACCTGCTGATGAAGTTCGCCGAGGAGCTCGGCGCCTCGATCATCATCCGCGGACTGCGCGCGGTGGCCGACTTCGAGTATGAGTTCCAGATGACCGCCATGAACCAGCAGCTCAATCGCGAGATCGAGACGGTGTTCCTGATGGCCGACCCGCACCACCAGGCCATCGCCGCCCGCCTGGTCAAGGAGATCGCGCGCCTGGGCGGGGATATCTCCGGTTTCGTCACCCCCGGTGTCGCCGTCCGGCTGAAGGCCAAGGTCGGCCGCGCTTAGAAAGGATTCCCGTGAAACGGATTTCGCTGTTGGCCATGCTCTCGGTGGCCGCCGTGACCCTGGTTGCCCAATCGGGCTCCGGGCTGGCCGCGCCCAAGCCGGTGTTCAAGCCCAAGCTGGGGCCTCCCGCGGCGACGGACTTCCGCACCATCGATCCCGAGAACGTCCTGGTGATCGACACCACCAAGGGCCGCGTCTTCGTCGAGATGGTCCCGGAGGTCGCGCCGCAATCGGTGGCGCGGATCAAGGAACTGGCGCGCGAGAAGTTCTACGACGGCCTGACCTTCCACCGCGTGGTGGACGCGTTCATGGCCCAGGGCGGCGACCCCAAGGGCGACGGCAGCGGCGGCTCGACCAAGCCCAACGTGCCCGGCGAATTCGTCTTCCGCCGCGGACCCGACACCCCCTATCTGCGCGTCCAGGCCGTGGGCGGCCTGGAGGACGGCTTCATCAAGTCGCTGCCGGTGCGCACCCAGAACACCGGCCTGATGATCATGACCGCCGACGGCAAGGTGCAGGGCTGGGGCCTGTGGTGCCCGGGCGTGGCCGGCATGGCCCGCGCCGGCGATCCCAACTCGGGCAACAGCCAGTTCTTCCTGATGCGCCAGTTCAACGAGGGGCTGGAGCACAACTACACGCCCTGGGGCCGGGTGGTGGCGGGGCTGGACGTGGTGCGCGCCCTGAAGACGGGCGAGCCGGTGGTCGATCCCGACAAGATGACCTCGGTGCGGGTACTGGCCGACCTCCCCGCCGCGAGCCGGCCCAAGGTCCAGGTGCTGGACACCGCCAGCCCGGCCTTCCAGGCCCAGGTGGCCAACGCGGAGTCCGTCTGCGACATCGAGCTGCCGGGGAAGGTTCAATAAAGGTCGTCATCCCCGGCCAACGAGCGCAGCGAGGCCGCGCCGGGGACCCAGCAGCTCCAGGCTAGCCGCCGCAGCTTCGATGTCTTCGCTGCGGGGTCCTCGGGACAAGCCCGAGGATGACGACGCCCCCAAAACGCGCGAAGGGTTTAAGGGCAGACAGATCGCGTTTGGGTCGCTAGAACCGCGCCCTGCACCAGAAAGGGAGCCCCGACATGGCCGATCCGGAAAACACCCTCATCCTCACGCTCGACACCGGACCGGTGACCATCGCGCTGCGCCCCGACCTGGCCCCGGACCATGTGGAGCGGATCAAGGAGCTGGCGCGCGAAGGCTTCTACGACGGCGTGGTGTTCCACCGGGTGATCCCGGGCTTCATGGCCCAGGGCGGCGATCCGACCGGCACCGGCATGGGCGGCTCCAAGAAGCCCAACCTGAAGGCCGAATTCTCCGACACGGCCCATATGCGCGGCGTCTGCTCGATGGCCCGTTCGTCCAACCCGAACTCGGCCAATAGCCAGTTCTTCATCGTGTTCGACAACGCCACCTTCCTGGACGGCGAATACACCGTCTGGGGCGAAGTGGTCGAAGGCATGGAAAACGTCGACGCCCTGCCCAAGGGCGAGCCGCCCCGCGCGCCGGGCAAGATCGTCACCGCCCGCATCGCGGCGGACGCCTGATCCGCGCCAAGCCCGGATAGGGGCGGCCGTGCGCCTGTCCGATTTCGACTTCGACCTGCCGGAGGACCGCATCGCCCTGCGGCCCGCCGAGCCGCGCGACTCCGCCCGCTTGCTGGTGGTGTCGGACGACGGGCTGCAGGATCGGCGGGTGCGCGATCTGCCGGACTTCCTGCAGGCGGGCGACGTGCTGGTGTTCAACGACACCCGGGTGATCCCCGCGCGGCTCAATGGCGGGCGAACCCGCGAGGGGTCGACCGTGCGCGTCGAGGCCACCCTGCACCGGCGCCTGTCGCCCAGCCGCTGGACCGCCTTCATGAAGCCCGGCAAGCGGCTGAAGCCGGGCGACCGGGTCCGCTTCGGCGAAACCGGCGACCGCGCCTGCCTGCTGGGCGCGCTGGACGCCACGGTGATCGACAAGGCCGACGGCGGCGAGGTGACGCTGGACTTCGACCTGGCCGGGCCGGACCTGGACGCCGCCATCGCCGCCGTCGGCATGATGCCGCTGCCGCCCTATATCGCCGCCAGGCGGCCGGAGGACGAGCGCGACCGGGCCGACTATCAGACCGTCTACGCCCGCGAGGACGGTTCGGTGGCCGCGCCGACCGCGGGCCTGCATTTCACGGCGGGCCTGCTCGAGGCGATTCGCGCCAAGGGCGTGCAGACGGCGTTCGTCACCCTGCATGTCGGCGCCGGCACCTTCCTGCCGGTGAAGACGGACGTCGTCTCCGACCACAAGATGCATCCGGAATACGGCGAGGTCTCCGCCGAGACCGCCGCGCTGCTCAATGCGGCGCGCGCGGCGGGCGGGCGCATCGTCTGCGTCGGCACCACCTCGCTGCGGCTTCTCGAGAGCGCCGCTAATGCGGCGGGTGGGCTCGAGGCCTTCGCCGGCGAGACCGCCATCTTCATCACCCCCGGCTACCGGTTCCGCGCGGCGGACGGGCTGATGACCAACTTCCACCTGCCGCGGTCGACGCTGTTCATGCTGGTGTCGGCCTTTGCCGGCCAGGCGCGGATGCGCGCCGCCTACCAGCACGCCATCGCCAGCGGCTACCGCTTCTATTCCTATGGCGACGGCTCCCTGTTATGGCGGTCGGACGGATGAGCATGTTCCCCTTCCTGATCAACGCGGTGGACGGCGCCGCCCGCACCGGGGTGCTGCAGACCGCGCGCGGCGACATCCGCACGCCGGCCTTCATGCCGGTGGGCACGGCGGCCACGGTCAAGGCCCTGACGGTGGACCAGGTGCGTGCGGCGGGCGCCGACATCATCCTGGGCAACACCTATCACCTGATGCTGCGGCCGGGCGCCGAGCGGGTGGCGCGGCTTGGGGGGCTGCATCGCTTCATGCGCTGGACCCGCCCGATCCTGACCGATTCCGGCGGCTTCCAGGTCATGTCCCTGGCCAAGATCGCCAAGGTCAAGGAGGAGGGGGTGACCTTCCAGAGCCATCTGGACGGCTCCAAGCACCAGCTGACGCCCGAGCGGTCGATCGAGATCCAGGCCGACCTGCTGGGCGCGGACATCGTCATGCAACTGGACCAGTGCGTCTCCTGGCCGGCGGAGGAGGACAGGGCGCGCGAGGCCATGCTGCTGTCCGCCCGCTGGGGCCAGCGGTCCAAGGCGGCGTTCGGCGAGCGCCCGACCCAGGCCCTGTTCGGCATCCAGCAGGGCTCGACGATCCAGGCCCTGCGCCGGGAATCCGCCGACCGGCTGATCGAGACCGGCTTCGACGGCTACGCCATCGGCGGCCTGGCGGTGGGCGAGGGCCACGAGGCCATGTGCGAGGTGCTGGACTATGCGCCGGACATGCTGCCGGCCGACCGGCCGCGCTACCTGATGGGGGTGGGCAAGCCGGCGGACCTGGTCGAGGCGGTGGCGCGCGGGGTCGACATGTTCGACTGCGTCCTGCCCACCCGCTCGGGGCGGCACGGCCAGGCCTGGACCTGGGGCGGCTCCATCAACCTGAAGAACGCCCGCTTCGCCGAGGACGACGAGCCGCTGGACCCGCGCAGCGACTGCGCCGCCAGCCGCGACTATTCGAAGGCCTATCTGCACCACCTGGTGAAGTCCGAGGAGATCCTGGGGCAGGTGCTGCTGTCCTGGCACAACATCGCCTTCTACCAGGCGTTGATGGCGGCCATGCGCGCGGCCATCGTCGAGCGGCGGTTCGAGGCGTGGCGCCGCGATTTCCACGCGGGGCTGGAGGAGGACTGACCCGCTCCGCTCCTCCCGGCGAATGCCGGGACCCAGATCGCATGGCGCGAATGTCGGCTATGGGTGGCTTGCAGACATAGGTGATGTGGTCGAAAGGTGAGGTTCTCCACATTCCCTGGGAACCGATGGTCCGAAGCGAAACTGACCGAAATCTTTAGGACCGGCAGCACTGCTCTGCCGCCTGCGCAAAAGCCTTGAGGAGACTTTTTGCCAGATACGGCCCCCCGCTTTCAAGAAGCCATGATGCTGCATCGGCAAGGTCGGCTGGCCGAGGCCGAACAAGCATACGTTGAGGTGCTCGAGACCGTTCCGGCCCACGTCCAGGCCCTGCATCTATCCGGCGTCGTCGCCATGCAGACAGGCCGCCCGGAAGTTGGCGTTGAGCGTATCAAGCGCGCGTTGGAGATCGATCCTGACGATCCTAATGCTCACGCAGACTTGGCGCGCGGGTTGGAGGCCCTAGGTCGGCTGGCTGAAGCGGCGAC
>JAQGII010000016.1 GCA_028291305.1 Caulobacteraceae bacterium | reverse complement strand
ACCGGCAGGTCCGTGGTGCGGCGCAGCCGGCGCAGAACCTCCATGCCGTCCATGCGCGGCATCTTCACGTCGAGGATCGCCAGGTCCGGCGGATCGGCCTCCAGCCCCGCCAGGCCGGTGGCGCCGTCGTAGAAGGCCTTCACCGTATGGCCGTGGCTTTCCAGCGCCAGCGATACGGAGGCGACGATGTTCTCGTCGTCGTCGACCAGGGTGATCTTCGCCATGTCGCGCCTTGTTCCTGACTCTGGTCCGGCGGGGAAACTACCGGCTGGAGGCCCAACCGGCAACGCAGGGCGCCGGACCTGCAAGCCCATATGGGGTCTTCAACGCGATATTAAGCTTACCCCCCGCATTTGGGTTCACTGGGGAGCCCATGAGCAACGGTCAAATCCACTTCGAGGTCTTCGCGCGCCGTCAGCAGAACGGATCGCTCGCACTGGAGATGGCGACGGAGGACCGCGCCAGGGCCATGGCCTATGCCGAAGAACTGCTCGAATCCGGCTCCTGCGCCGTGCGCGTCAGCAAGGAAGTCCTCGACGAGGACACCGGCGAATACTCCAGCGTCACCATCCTGACCAAGGGCGTGGCCGCCCCCAAGAGGAGCAAGGCGCCGCTGGAAGAAGCCGGTCCGCCGTGCGTGGCCCCGGCCGACCTCTACAGCGTCCACGCCCGCCAGCGCATCGTGCGCCTGCTGGAGGGCTGGCTGGGCCGCAACACGGCCACCCCCTTCGAGCTGTTGCACCGCCCCGACCTGGCCGAGAAGCTCGAGGCGTCGGGCACCGACCTGCAGCACGCCGTGCAGAAGATCGCCATCCCCGAGGCCCAGGCCAAGGGCGTGTCGGTGCACGAGGTCATCCGCACCTTCAACAGCCTGATCGAACGGGCCATCGAGCGCCTGATCAAGGACGGCCGGCGCGGCGCCCTGGCCGACTTCAAGACCGAACCCTTCGCCGTGGCCTGCGCCCGCCTGCTGGACGAGCCCGAGGGCGCCTACCGCCTGGGCGGCGGCGTGGCCGCCTATCTGGCGGACGCCAAGACCTGGGGCGACAAGATCGACCGGCTGCTCGACCTGGCCGACTGCGCCCCCGCCGATCCGCGCCCGCGCGCCCTGGCCTTCGAGGTGCTCGAGCAGCCGCTGGGCGAGATCCTCGGCTCCAAGGCCGGCGTGGCCGAACTGCTGGGACCCGACCTCGACCTCGGCGGCAGCCTCGCCGCCCTGACCCGCCTGGCCGCCGGCCCGGCCGTCGAAATGCTGGAGAAGGTCGATCCGACCATTCCCCGGGTGATGCCGCCGCTGGAGGGCGCCGCGCGGCGCCTGTCGCGCTGGATGGAGGGCTCCTACTTCCAGGCCGTGCGGATGGCCATCGGCAGGCGGGTGATCGCCGAGATCAAGAGTGCGCGCCGCCTGCGGCCCTCCGACGCCAACGCCGAGATCGACGTGCTGCGCGCCCTGGCCATGGCCCTGACCGCCGGGGCGGGCAAGATGCTGTCGGGCGACGATATCCGCGACGCCTTCATCGAACGCTCGTCCATGCTGATCAGCGCCGAGTTCGTCACCGCCGCCATGGGGGGCGCGACCACGGCCCAGGCAGAGGTGCGCGCCCTGCTGCGGCTGGCCGAGAACGTCACCGGCCAGGGCAACAAGAGCCAGGCGGCGCAATGGCTGATCGGCTCCGTCACCGCCCTGCGCTTCGAACGCGAGATGCGCCACCCCGCCGAGCCGCCGATGGGCCGGCTGGGGGTGCTGGCCGACCTGCAGCGGGCCTTCGGCCGGGTCGACCTGCCCGACGCCGACCGCCAGGCCCTGGCCAAGCGGCTGGGCGACCTCGGCGGCATGGTGGAGGCCGACGCCAATGTGGTGGCCTCGCTGACCCGCTCGACCATGCCGCCGGTGCAGCGGCTGACCCACCTGCTGAAGATGGCCCTCGGGGAGAGCGCTCCCCTGGGACCGGCCGCCACGCGGGCCAAGGACGCCGCCGTGAAGCTCGGCAAGTCGCCCGACATCCGCGCCGACCTGGCCAAGGCCCCCGAGGTGATCGAGAGGCTGCGCCCCCTGATGCAGGCGGCGGGCTGACGCCAGGACCCCCGCCCCGGCGGGGAGAGGGAATTTAAACCGCCCTGCCGGCCGCCAGCCTGGCGAAGGCGATGGTCAGCGCCTTGCGCCTCGCGCCCGCCAGCGGCGTGTGCGGCGGCGGGCGCAGGACCGCGCCGCCGAAGCCGTCGGCGACGATCAGGCCGGGTTCCTGCGGCAGGATCTCCTGCGGGAATTCCGGCGCCACGGCGAAATAGAAGGCGTCGCAGAAGGGCAGGTATTCGCCCCATTTGCGGTCGGTGCGGTAGTCCTCCAGCCCCGACTTCACCTCGCAGATGGCGATCTCGCCCTTGGGCCCCAGAGCCATGACGTCGGCCCGCCGGCCGTTGGGCAGGCCGACCTCGAGCAGCGGCGCGAAGCCCATCGCCGTCATCAGCCGCGCGGCGCCGCGGGTGACCAGGCCGGTGGTTTCAGGACGTGACAGGGTGAGGATGGCGAGGCTGTCCATGCCGCCATTTTGTTCGGCTTTCGTTCGCGGTCAAGGCCCGGCCCGGCGTGCGGGGCTCGCGCCCCGCGGCGGTCCGGATTATCATGCTCCATGCACATCGACCTGACCCATGCCGACACCGTCCTGATGGACCGCTATTTCGAAAGCGTCCTGCTGCGGTTCCGGGACGGCAAGTACAACCTGGGCGAGGCGACCCAGGAACTGGCGCAGGCCTTCATCCAGATGGCCCGCGGCGACCCGGGCTTCCGCGACCACCTGCTCGGGGTGGTCGAGGCCGGCGACGACGCCTGAGGCGCGGGGATGGCCGGGTGACGGTCAAGCCGCGATCGACGCCCCGCGCCGCGCGCGACCGGCTGATCTACTGGACGATGTGGGTGGTGCTGGCCCTGCCGCTGCCGATCACCCTGTTCTACGGCCTGACCGGCCCGGTGCGCCTGCGCGAGGACATGATCCGCGACCTGGGCCTGTGGGGCGTGCGCATCCTGATCCTCGGCCTGTGCATCACCCCGGCCGCGCGCCTGCTGCGGCGGCCCGCCCTGCTGCGCTACCGGCGCACCGTGGGCCTGTTCGGGTTCGCCTATGCGGCGGTCCACGGGCCCTACTACTTCGTCTACGGGCGCCTCTGGGAGCTGCCGCTCGAGCTGTGGGCGCGGCGGCTCTATTTCGTGATCGGCATCGTCTCGCTGCTGCTGCTGACACCCTTGGCGATCACCTCGACCGACGGCATGATCCGGCGGCTGGGGCCGCTGCGCTGGCGCCGGCTGCATCAAAGCACCTATGCGGCCATGGTCCTGGTCGGCGTGCACGCGCTGTGGCAGGCCTCGATCGACCACACCCAGCCGGCCATCTACATGGCCCTGATCGCGGCCCTGCTGATCGTCCGGCTGCCGCCGGTGATGCGGGCGCTGACCGGCCGCCGGCGAGGGCGGGCCGTCTCCAGGCCCGGCGTGGCCAGCGCGCCCGCCGACTGATCGCGATCTATTTCGCCAGCTTGGCCTCGATCTGGTGGACCCGGTCCAGGTGCTTCTGCACCACCGGCGCGGTCTTGCCGGCGAAGGCCTTCAGCGGGGGCGCGTCGCCGTTGGCGGCGTAGGCGCTCAGTATCCTCTCGGCGTCGGAATGGACCGTCGCCTGCTGGGTCAGGTACATGGTGTCGAACAGGGTGTCGGGCGCCTTGTTCAGGTCTTCGATCATCGCCTGCTTTTCCTCCGACAGTTGGGTCGGCGGGGCGAGGTCGGCGCGGCCGCTGTCCTTGATGGCCTCTCTCAGCGCCGTGGTGGACTTGGTGTGGTCCTCCACCGTCATCTTGGCAAAGCCCTTCACGTCGTTGTTCTTGCTCTTCTTCAGCGCGATCTGCCCGGCCTGGATCTCGTACATGTCGGCCACCCCGGCTTCGGCGACGAACGCGGGGGCGGGCCTGGCGGCCGGATCGGCGTCGGGCGGAGAACCGGCCAGGGCCACCGCGTCGGGCGTGGTGGAGGCGGCCGCGGGGGCCCCGCTGGCGGCGGACGTGCTGTCCGCGCCGGTCTTGTTGCAGGCCACGAGGAGAAGGGCCGCGCTGGCGATGAGCAGGTATCGGTTCATGTTTCACTCCGGAAGCGTGACGGGAGGCGTTGTATCGCGACCTCTTTGGCGCTGTGTTTCGCGCCGCGTGAACCGTTCCTAAATCGGCGGCGCCGCAAAGGCAAAGCCCGCGTTGCGCGGGTGCGGAACCGCACAGCGGAGCTGGCGTTTGTGCCACGCGCCGATATCGCGCTAAATTCGCCGCCGAACGTGCTTCTGGAGCCGAGCCAATGCCCGCCGACACCAACCCTCCCCTCGACCAAGCCGCCAGGATCGCCGCGGAGGCCGCCGCCGAAAGCGAGCGCTCGCTGGCCGAGCTGGGCAAGCGGGCCGAAAAGGCCATCCAGGAAGGCCTGGCCGAACTGCGCAGCCGCTCGCGCGACTATGCCGACGTGGCCGGCGAACAGTTCGACGTCGCCCAGAAATACGTGGTCGACCGGGTGCAGGAGCGGCCGGTGGCCGCCACCCTGGCCGCGCTGGGCGTCGGCGTCGTGATCGGCCTGCTGTTGGCGGGCCGTCGCCGGTGAAGGCCATCCTGCGCAAGGTCGTCTTCGGACTGATCGCCGCCGCCGTCCTCGCCGCCGCCACCGGCGTGCTGGTGGTGTCCGCCGCCTACGCCCTGTTCGCCCTCCTGCGCGAGGCCCTGGGCCCCTCGGGCGCGGCGGCGGCCGTGGCCCTGGCGGCCGCGGTGCTGATGGGCGCGACCGGCCTGGTGTTCGCCGCCCTGGCCAAGGGGCCCAAGCGGGTCCCCGCCGAAGAGCAGGACCTGCTGCAGCGCCTGATGGGCATGGTCCGCGACCGCCCGATCATTTCGGTCGGCGCCTTGATCGGCCTGGCCACGGTGGCTATTCGAAACCCGGCCCTCGCAGCAATCGTTGCAAAGGCGTTCCTCGACCCTAAATCTCGACCGGCCGCCAAGAAAAAGGCCAGGTCCTAGCGCGCCCGGCGCTCCGCTGGGCCGCGTCCCAGTGGAGTTTCCCGCATGTTCACCCTCCCCGATCTGCCCTACGGCTACGACGCGCTGCAGCCGACGATGTCGGCCGAAACCCTTCATCTGCACCACGACAAGCACCACGCCCGCTACTTCGCCGTGACCAACGAGATCCTGGCGGGCAAGACCGCCGGCTCGCTCGAGGACGTCATCGTCAAGGCGGCCCAGGCGGGCGAGAAGAAGCTGTTCAACAACGCCGCCCAGGCGTGGAACCACACCTTCTTCTGGCACAGCATGACCCCCGCCAAAGCGGCCCCCGCGGGCCCCCTGCTGGCCGCCATCACCGCCGCCTTCGGCGGGCTCGAGGGCCTGAAGACCAAGTTCGTCGACGAGGGTTCGGCCCACTTCGGCTCGGGCTGGGTGTGGCTGGCCGCGGCCAAGGACGGCGCCCTGTCGGTGGTGCAATCGCACGACGGCGAGAACCTGCTGGGCAAGGACCTCACGCCCCTGCTGGTCTGCGACCTGTGGGAGCACGCCTACTACGTCGACTACCGCAACGACCGCGCCGCCTTCCTGAAGGCCTGGTTCGACGCCCTGCCCAACTGGGCCCTGGCCCAGAGCCAACTGGCGGCGGCCAAGGGCCAGGGCCCGCTCTGGACCCACCCGTAGACGACCCGGGAACAGGCCCCCTCGCAGCACGTTCCCAAGGCAGCCCGGTCCCGACCCCGATCGCGGACCGGCTGTTTGGAAACCACGCGCCCGTCCGGGCGCCGCACAGAGGGAGCGACGATGCTCAGGTGGGCCCTAATTTTCCTGGTTATCGCGTTGATCGCCGGCCTGCTCGGCTTTGCCGGCATCGCCGGCGCGGCGGCCGGGATCGCCAAGATCCTGTTCTACGTCTTCCTGGTGCTGCTGGTCGTGTCGCTGATCATGCACCTGGCGCGCGGCGGCGGGCGACCGTTGTAGCGACGCCGCCGACGCCTGAGACGAAGCGCCCCGGTCCGCCCGGGGCGCTTTTTCTATGCCCCTTGCGGCGTCCGCCGGGGCAGGGCCCAGGTCCGCGACGGCTCGAAGTGCGATCCGGTCCAGGCCAGGGCGGCCACGCGGATGGTCGACGCGTCGATGTCGATCACGTTGAAGCCCGCCGGCGTGCCCCGCTCGCGCAGGGACAGGGTCGCGGCGCCCACCGAATAGGTGTGGCGGTCGGCGAACGGCACGGGGAAGGCGAAGGGGGTGTGGACGTGGCCCGACAGGATCATGTCGACGCCGGCCTCGGCCATCAGGCAGGCGCCGCGCGGCCCGCCGATCACCCGCGCGGTCATCGGCCCGTCCGGGACCTCCACCAGCGGATGGTGGCAGACGGCGATCTTGAAGATCCCGGCCGGGGTGCGCGACAGGTCGTTGGCCACCGCGGCGGCCTGGCCCCGCGACAGGGCGCCCTTGGACCAGTTGGGCCGAAACTGGATGCCGCGCGCGGTGTTGAAGGCCCGCACGGCCATGCCGGCGCCGTCGAACCAGGCGCTGCCGGGCGGGCCGAAGCGCCGTTCGTAGCGGCCGAACGGGTGGTACAGACGTTCGGGGCTCACCTGGGGCATGTCGTGGTTGCCCGGGGTGATCATCTTGGGGCCGGGCAGGACGTTGTACCAGCGGGCGGCGGCCTCGAACTCCAGCGGCTTGCCGTCCTGGGTAATGTCGCCGCTGATCACCAGCAGGTCGAACCGCTGGCTGCGCGCGTAGCCGGCCGCCGCGGCCGTGGCCAGGGTGTTCTCGGCGCCGAAGTGGATGTCCGACATATGCAGGATGCGCGGCATCAGATCGAGGCGTCGCCGCCTTCGGGACGACCTTCGTCCGCCGCCACCACCAGGGCGCGGAAGGCCACGGGGATGAAGCTGATGCGGACAAATTTGGGCAGGCGGATGATCTCGCCGTCGAGGATGGCGTGGATGTGGCGACGGCCCGAAACGTGGCCTTGCCGGCACACGCCGGTCTTGACGAAGGGGCTGCTGCGCCAGCCGCCGCCCAGCTCCGGATAGAGATAGGGCAGGACCAGGGTTTCCAGGCCCAGGCGCAGGACGGCGAGCAGCCCCGGAGGATTGGCGGCGGCGGCTTCCAGCGCCGGCGTGTCGTCGCTGATCCCCTTGGAGACGATGGGACAGAGCAGGCCCAGGGCCTCGGCCCGGCCGTTCATGTCGCCGTCCAGGGTATAGTGCAGCTTGGAGCGGAAGGCGCGGCGCCAGGCATAGCGCGCCCGCTGCCAGGCCTCCGCGAACCTGCCTTCGCGGATCGCTTCGCGCGCGGGCGCCCACAGGGCTGGGTTGCCCAGGATGGCCGCCACATGGAAGGCGTTGCCGTCCGCATCGCCCCCCGCGACGGCCATCACAGCCCCGTCCGACAGGATGGCGCGCAACGCGGTCTGCCAGTCGCGGCGGCCGTACAGGGCGCGGGGAAGCATGTTCATGGTGCCGCCCGCCAGGCAGGCCAGCAGGGGGCCGTCGGGGCCGCACAGGGTCGCGGCCATGTTGGCGGTGCCGTCTCCAGCGATCACCACCAGCAGGTCGGGCGCGGCGGCCACGGCGGCCAGCAACTGGGCGTGCAGGTCGTGGGGCTCCACCGCCCGCGCGTTCACCTCGAGCCCGAAGCCGCGCGCGATGCCCTCCGCCTCCGCCGCGGCGCCGGGCCCGACGCTGCCGGAGTGTTCGTTGGCGACGATCTCGACGCGCGTCAGGCGGGGAGCGGGCTGCAGCACTGGCCGCCTGGCCAGGACATCCGCCCCGGTCATGCCGTCAGTCCCTTCAGCGGCGTCAATGCTTGGACGCCGTGGCGTCCGTGACCTTCTTCTCCAGCGAGGTTCCCGCGTCCTTCACGGCCTGTCCGGCCTGGGCCACGGCCTGGGCGCCGCTGACCTGCGCATTGTCGGCGGCGACCGCCAGGTTGCGATCAACCACGGCGCCGCCGCGCGAGAAGGAGCCCTCATGGGCGGCCAGGGCCAGCACGGCGGCCCCGGCGACGGCCACCACCACCACCGCCAGCTTCAGCAGCGGGTGGCCGTGATGACGGCGGCGCTCGTCCAGGCGGCCTTGGCGCCGGCCTTCCTCGAAGGCGTCGCGGCGGTCCGGCGGACCGTCGACCTGGGCGGTTTCCACCGCAACGGGTTTACGGCGATATTTCCAGAATTCCATGACCATATACTCCGGCCGGCGGTCCCCTGGAGGTCACGGAGCCACGCTCCGAGCGTCCAAGAGAATTGACACGTCCCGACCTGGGCGATTCAACGGGAGGCTCGCCGCCGAGTTCCACCCGGAACCGGCCAAACCATCATACGTTTCGAACAACGACGGAGATATGGATATGCGCATGGCCCTGATCGCCCTGACCGGCGCGGTCGCGCTTCTGGCGGGTTGCAGCGCCATCCATTCCTTCCGCGAAGATTCGCAGACCCCCAAGGGCGCGGCCCCGACGGCGGTCAAGGATTGCATCAAGGGCGACCTGACGGGCTGCCCGCCCGTCAATCGCAAGCAGTATTACGACGACAAGACCGCCCGGTATTACTACTTCGACCCGGCGACCGGTCGCTACTATTGGCAGAGCGGCGAACCCCGCTTCTAGGGCTGCGAGGGATGTTGTGCACAGATCGGCGACGACGAGACGGGCGATAGGGGCGGCGCTGGCCGCCGCGGCGCTGGCCGGCTGCGCCCAGGTGTCGGGCCTGGGCTCGCGCGCCCAGATCGCGACCACCCCGCGCTGCACCGACTTCTTCTTCGCCGTCTATTTCGCCGACCGCTCCGCCGACCTGACCAAGCCGGCCCAGGCGGTGATCGCCAACGCGGGGAGCCACGCGGCCGGCTGCCCGGCGGCCAGCGTCGAGGTGGTGGGCCTGGCCGACTACCGTGGTCCGGCCGAGCCCAATCTGGAGCTGTCGCGCGCCCGGGCCGAGCGCGTGGCCGCCGCCCTGGCCAAAGGCGGCCTGCCGGGGCCGTCGTTCAAGCTGAGCGCGGTGGGCGAAGCCGGTGCGCTCGCTGGCGACGCCGCCAAACCTCTGCGCCGGCGCGCCGACGTCTACGTCCGCTTCGCCCGCTGACCGCTGCGGGCCCGGCCCAAAGAAAGGGGCGGGCCGATTGCTCTGTCCGCCCATAGGAGTTGCATCATCGAGAATAGGGGTGCGGAGGCGACTGACCGGGGCAATGCCCGGCCTTAAGTCGGGGGGGCGTCGCCGCCTCCGCATCATCTAAACCCACGACCGCGTCTCTTGTTCCCCCGTCAAATCACAAATAGGGAAATCTTTTTCGCGTCGCAGGCGAGTGGCCTATTCCGAGGGAGGCAGGGCGGCGATCTCGGCCCGGCTCAAGACCGAGGCGTAGCCGTCGCCCGCCGGGGTCAGGGCGTCGGTCGGCAGGGTCCGCAGGACGCGGTCCACCCGCACCAGCACCTGCGCCGGCCTGCCGTCGGCGCCGGCGATCACCCGTTCGATGCGGCCCACCGCCTTGCCCTTGGAGTCCTTCAGTTCGGCCCCCACCAGATGTGCGGCAGCCTGGGCGCGCGCCGCTCCGGGCGAGACCAGGCTCGGCCCGAGGACGGCGAGGACGGCGGCGGCGAAGAGGGCGGGGCGGGCTCGGCTCATGGCCGGCAGGGTGGCCAAGGCCGGGGCGGCTGGCAAGTGCTGATCCGCAAGCGTCGCATCCTCGAACGTGTCCCCGGAACAGGGGCGTCGGGCGGGGGTTTTTCCTGGAGGGGCCCCGCAAAGGAGACAGACCCATGGCCGTTGTTCCCAATGAAGGCGAGGGGCATGCCCCGGTCCTGACGGTCACCGAAGCCAGGCAGGGGCGGCGCGGCCGTCACATGGCCTGGGTGCTGGGCATATCGATGGCGCTGGTCGTGATCGGTTTCGCCAGCCTCTGGATCGCCTCCGCGCCCCACCTGTCGAACCCCGCCGGACAGCCTACGATCAGCAGCAAGGCGGACGCGAACCGCTTCCAGGCGCCGCCGCCGCAACCGCGCCAGTCGGAGACCCCGCAGACCACGCCGACCCTGAAGCCGGGCGTCGGAGCCGACGGCCGACGCTAGAGCACGTCAGGCGAAAGTGGATGCCGGTTTCGCCGCCCGACGTGCTCTAACACTTTGATTGAGAGCCTTTTTGTCCGGTTCAAATGATTCCATTTGAACCGGAAAGGCTCTAGGCGCGAGGCTTCAGGTACAGCCGGTTGCCCTCGAAGCGGAACGACTGCAGCCGGTTGAAGAAGGCC